>JACPDY010000012.1 GCA_016183775.1 Bacteroidota bacterium | reverse complement strand
ACCTTCTCGTTCTGCTTCCTGGAGGATACTATACTTCTCTTCCGGGGTAAACTTTCTTTTTTCTTTGGTCATTTTCCCTAATTTTACTGTGACTAAATTAATTTAATTAATTTGTCCAGTCTTATAGGGGGCTAAGACATTGGGAAAATATGATGGTATTGTTTTCTATTATATTTTGAGAGTGATAATGCAATGTCAACTTTTAAATTCTTTACTAAGTCCAAAGGACTCTGTTGAGCCATTAACAATAAAAATGCTCTCGTAAGTTGGTTAGCTTTAGAAAACTTAGAAGCAATCAACTCCCCTTTCGTCACGGTATATTTAACTTTACTAACTTCAGAGAAATTATTTGTTCTAATTTCAATCATTCTTTGAATATCAAAATTCATCTTCTCTGTTGTCTGGCCAGTTGAGTATCTGTTAGAAAAAGAGATTTTCCAAAACCATTTTTTTAATTCTTTCAATTGATTTGAATCAGGGATTCCGTCTATTCCAAAAAATTTAACTAAGCCGACAATCAATTGTTGTGCAGGCAAAAAATCAAGATGTGAACAATTGATGTCTGTTGCTAAAAAATCAATTGTTTTTCTTAAACCTTCACAAAATTTTTCCCAATTATCTCTAACTTGTTCCCCTGAAAGTTCTGTAATGGCTTTTGTTGTTGTGTCGTTTTGAATAAAACCTGAAATTGCTTGGAGTATTATGTTTTGAGTTAAATCTCCGAAATTCTTTTCTTCAAGTTCTTCTTGTAATTCATTCATCGATTCAAGTAGATGGAAATCATCCGTCCATGTCCAAGCGGTCATCAAGTCCAAGGTCGTTAGTTTAGTTCCCGTATTATTAATTCTTTCGAAGATTATTCCGACTTCGGATTTTTCTCTATTCTTAATTGTTACTACAGGAATTTCATAGTTGATAAATTTAGAATAAAGCTCCTTCGCATCATTTTGATATAATGCATCAAGTTTTAACACTGAGTCAAAAAAATTTGTTGGATTTAAAAAATGTCTCAGATAAATAGCATCATTTAAGGAGGCGTTAACTTCGCTTTTGGGTAAGAACGCATTTTTTGAAAAACTATAATAAATTTCAAATAAATCAAGATTAGGATTGTAACTAGCGGATTGAGGATCTTGCATAGTCTTATCACTAAATGACGCGTAGATTGACGATACTCTTTGTTGTCCGTCAAGCACATAGTTTACAGGATATTCTTCTGGATTTTCAGGAATACTATACCCAGCTATATTTCTTGTATGTTTTAGCTTGTCAGATGTGCTCCACAACAATATACTGCCAATAGGATAATTTTTTACAATGCTGTCTAACAAGTCTAAAATTTGGCTTTGCTTCCATACATATGCCCTTTGAAATGCAGGAATTTTTATATCACCAGCATTTATCCTACTGATGATCTTGTCAATTTTTTCAGGATTGGTCGAAAGTTCAGGTGCTCTCATTATTTAGTTTTCTTAATTATTGATATGTCATTTTAAAATTACCGCTAACGTTTTGCACATTTGCGATGGGCGGGATTTTTACCACTAATGTTTATGCGGAGAACTGAACTTTCGGCTACCACAAATGTGTCTGCGAAGCACGAAACCCCGCCTATCGCAAATGTGCTGTTAGTGGCTGCCGTTCTTGTCCCACGCTTCATATATTGTCTGATTAAATAGTTCGTCAAGTCTTGCTGTGTCTGGTTGAGTAATTTGTCCCAATGATTTTACATAGTCGCTATAAAGTTTAATTTTCTGTTCAAGAAAGTCATTAAGAATTTGAATTTTGGGTTCTTCATTAAGTTCTTCTCCTGCCATTTTTCGTGTCAGCAAGTTTTGTATTTCTGTCTTAACGTTTTGGTCTGTTACTTGGCTGTCGAGAAGTTTGCTAAATTCCATTGGAGCCATTGTGTTGGTCTGAATAATCCAGTCACAAGCAAGTATGGGTCGTAATACGTAGAAGTATTTTTTTACTCTTACATTGTCCTTTAGCAAATAGGCTTGATAATTTCCTTCTGCCATGTGCAAGTAGTGATGCAAACAAGATTTGGGGTTAAAATATTCTTTTGTTAAGTCGCGAAGTTTGTCAGCGGTTGAGAACTGTTGCAAGTAAACAATTGGACTTCTTAACCACTCTAACATTGGTGGATTTGATTTTCTAAAAAGTCGTAATGCTTTTTTTAGTTCCCAGCCTGCAAGGTCAATATCGTTTGGTAAAATTTCTTCTTGATTGTCTTTCTTGTCGTCAATTTTTAAATACCAGTCAAGTCTATGAATGTAAATATATCTTACGTCCCAGTCGCTGTCTGTCGAAGCAAAACCCCAGGCACGACTACCACTTTCAACAGCATACAAAATTTTGATGTCGTGTTGAAGTTCAAGTCTTAAAAGTTCTTTTTTTATTTCGTCTGTCATTGTTTACTGTGTCGTGATACGGTTGCCACTAACTCGTTGCTTGGCGCAACTAATATACTAAACTTGCTCTTATCCGGCTACCATTGTCAGGCTTGGTGCAATAGATATCTGATCGTAAGTGTTTGTAATTATTTGTAACCGAATAATGATTGAAAAACGAAAAAACGCCCCCCGAATCATCGGAGAGCGTTTTGTTTTCTGATATTAGAACCCTCTCTTCCTTCGACTCTGCTCAGGACAAGTTCGGAGAGGGCAGGGTGAGGCCTTTATTCCCCCACCACTTCAAACGTAACCTTTGCAACAACTTCTTTATGCAAACGTACATCAGCGGTATAAGTACCGGTTGTTTTAATATCGTCTTTAATGTCGATGTTTTTACGATCAACTTCAAAACCCAGTTTTTTAATAGCATCAGCGATCTGGATGGCGTTAACCGAACCAAATATTTTTCCTGATTCACCTACTTTAGCGCCTACTTTAACCACCATGTCTTTCAACTTGGTTGCAGTAGCTGTAGCGGCAGTTTTAATTTTCTCTTCTTTAAAAGCGCGCTGCTTTTTGGTTTCAGCCAATACTTTTTTGTTGGTTGTGTCGGCTGTAATAGCCAAACCTTTTGGTAATAAAAAATTACGTCCGTAACCGGCACGTACTTTTACTACATCGTCTGTATATCCAAGGTTTTTTACGTCTTGTTTTAAAATTACTTCCATGTTTTTAAGTTGTTAGTTGTTGGTTGTTGGTTGTCCGTTGTTGTTACCTGTTGTTTTACTTACAACTGATAACTATCAACTGACAACATTAAATCACTTCATCAAATCCGCCACGTAAGGCATGATTGCTATATGGCGCGCACGCTTAACAGCTTGTGCCACTTTGCGTTGGTATTTCAACGAAGTTCCGGTAAGCCTTCTTGGCAACAATTTGCCTTGCTCGTTAACGAACTTTAAAAGGAATGCAGGATCTTTGTAGTCGATATACTTAATGCCGCTCTTTTTGAAACGACAGTATTTCTTTTTCTTTACTTCAACCGCTGTTGGAGTTAAGTATCTTATTTCTGATGTGTTCTCAGCCATGTTTTAGGTTTTTTTTCACCCGCCGAATCCGCCTCAGGCGGAGCAGGAGGGTTAGTTTTTAATTATGCAGTAACCGTTTCCTTTTTCTTTGATTTGTTCCTGCGTTTTTCACTGTAAGCGATCGCGTGTTTGTCGAGCGCAACGGTCATGTAGCGCAGCAGGCGCTCATCACGTTTAAACGCGAGTTCAAGGTCTGCGATCACTGAACCTTCTCCTTCAAATTGAAAGAGGTGGTAAAAACCTGTTGTTTTCTTTTGTATCGGGTAAGCCAACTTACGCAGGCCCCAATCATCAGAGTAGATGACTTTGCATCTGTTATCAGTAAGTAATTTTTTGTACTTACCGACCGTTTCCTTTGCCTGTTCTTCAGACAAAACGGGAGTCATAATGAAAACGGTTTCATACTGATTTGCCATTCTTTTGTTTAAGTTTTAGTTAATTATTTAGTTTGCCTTTTTTAAAAGGGAGACGAAGATAGGAAAAATAAGGCTAAATGGGTAAGATTGGTTGAATTTTTCAAGGGTCGGAAATTATCCAAAAGTATGTAATTTATTGTTTATCAATTAATTATGCTTTGATGGTTCAAAGTTCAAAGTTCAAAGTTCAAGGTCGTTGACCCAAAATACCTCCATAAAACCTTGAACTTTGAACCCGGAACCTTGAACTTACCTTTTCGCCTGCGCATCAATAACCGCTATAGTAACCATATTCACTATTTCGCGGACGGAGCTGCCTAATTGCAAAACGTGAACAGGTTTTTTCATGCCTATCAGGATCGGGCCGATAGCTTCCACGCCTGCCATTTCCTGCATCAGCTTGTAGGCAATATTACCGGAAGCGAGGTTTGGGAAAATAAGGGTATTCACTTTTTTATCTATCAGATCGGAAAAAGGAAACTGTTCCCTCAACAACTCATTATTCAGCGCGAAGTTGGCCTGCATTTCGCCGTCAACGATGAGTCCCGGATATTGTTTGTGCAAGATAGCAACCGCATCACGCATCTTATTCGGAATGGCGCCATCCGTTGAACCGAAATTTGAGTATGACAGCAGCGCTACACGCGGAATAATATTGAACTGGCGGACACTGTTGGCCGTGAGTACAGTAATGTCAACAATTTCCTGAGTGGTAGGATCCACATTCATTGTTGTATCGGCAAAAAAGAAGGGACCCTGCTTGGTGTTCATAATGTACATGCCGGCTACACGTTTCAAATCATCCTGCACACCTATAATCTGAAGCGCGGCCCGGATAGGATCACCATATTTACGGGTCAATCCGGATATCATGGCATCGGCAGCGCCTGTTTCCACCATCATGGCACCAAAGTGATTGCGCTCACGCATCATCTCGCGCGCTTCAAAAAGCGTGTATCCCCTGCGTTTACGTTTGCCAAAAAATATATCACCAAACTGGTTCCTTCGTTCCTCCTCTTCTTTGCTACGCGGGTCAATGATCGGTATATCTTCGAGATCGAGGTGATTTTCTTCGATCAGCTGCTTAATGCGTTCAGGAACCCCCAACAAAATAGGGCGCGCGATGCCTTCATCTTTCACCTGTTGCGCGGCTTTCAGTATTTTGTAATGATCCGCTTCAGTGAATACCACGCGTTTTGGATTCTGCCTGGCTTTGTGGGTAATGGTGCGGATCAACTTATTATCAAGACCGAGACGCTTATTAAGTTCTTCCCGGTAACCTTCCCAATTGGTAATTTTATGCTGCGCCACACCCGATTCAATGGCCGCTTTCGCAACAGCCGGTGCAACAGTGCTGATGAGGCGAGAATCGATCGGCTTTGGTATAATATATTCCGGACCGAACGTAATATTTTTTGTATCGTACGCCAGGTTTACCGATTCGGGAACAGGTTCTTTGGCCAATGCCGCGATGGCATAGACAGCCGCAAGCTTCATGGCCTCATTAATCTGTGTAGCCCGAACATCGAGTGCGCCGCGGAATATAAAAGGGAAACCAATTACATTATTTACCTGGTTAGGATGATCGGAACGACCGGTCGCGATAATAATATCCTTGCGGGCAGCTTTTGCCAGTTCGTACGAAATCTCGGGATCGGGATTTGCCAGGGCAAATAAAATGGCATTCTTCGCCATGCCCCGAACCATATTCTGGGTAACTACATTTCCTTTTGATAAACCAACGAACACATCAGCGCCTTTCATAGCGTCTTCAAGACCTTCGTAATTCTTTTTATCGGAAGCGAAATATTTTTTGTGCTCGTCAAGATCGGTACGGCTTATATGTAACAATCCTTTGCTATCGAACATAAAGATGTTCTCTTTTTTAGCGCCCACCGATAAATATAATTTAGCGCATGAAATAGCCGATGCTCCCGCGCCGTTTATAACAATACGCACTTTACTTAAATTTTTACCCGCCACTTCGCAGGCATTAATAAGCGCTGCTGTTGAAATGATGGCTGTACCATGCTGATCATCGTGCATGATCGGGATCTTCAATTCCTCTTTCAGCCGCCGTTCGATCTCAAAACATTCGGGTGATTTAATATCTTCCAGGTTTATGCCGCCAAATGTGGGCGATATAGCCTTTACAGTGCTTATAAAATGTTCCACATCATTTGAATCAACTTCAATATCGAACACATCTATATCAGCGAAAATTTTAAACAGCAAGCCTTTCCCTTCCATTACCGGTTTGGAAGCAAGCGGTCCGATATTGCCCAAACCAAGCACAGCTGTACCATTTGATATAACTGCTACCAGGTTACCCTTAGCTGTGTATTTGTATACATCCTCCGGATTTTTTTCAATTTCGAGGCAAGGCTCGGCAACACCGGGTGAGTATGCCAATGATAGGTCACGCTGGGAACTGTATGGCTTGGTAGGAACAACTTCGATCTTACCGGGACGGCCCTGGGAGTGATAATCAAGGGCATCTTGTTTACGAAATTTATTCATTAATTGTAAGTTAGTTGATCAATACGAATATAGTAATAAAGGAATACTCTTGCATTACAACGCAGCAGCTATTTACTTTCCGATGACCCTTCCGTTGGAGCGACCCGTTTACGCTGGCGTTTTCGCACAGCATACATTACCCCTGAAACAAAAGTGAAAACCAAAAAATAAATAGCCTGTTCTTTATTACCGGTAACCATAGCATAGGTAAACGAGATCAGCCCTATACACCCTATTACCAACCATACAATTTCCAAAATGCGAAGTACTTTATGTTCGTTCTTCATATCACTATTTCTTTTGTTGTTCGTCCTGAACCGCTAAAGTTCCTTTTATGTTTTTTATTTTATAACGGGTAAAATCCTGGTTCGACTCAAGACCGTCGCCGTACATTATTTCATCCGCTCGCGTAATTTTTACAAAAGCATCTGTATAGATCAACTGCTTTTGTTCATCCCATATCAGCTTTTCCGTGTTCAGCTTTTCACCTTTCTCATTCACAAGCACCACATCATTTTTCGCTTCCATACGTCCCAAACCTTCATAACGCACACCATACCTGGCGGTAAGCTCTGTTTTCACTTTGGCACTGTCGTCATAAAACAAAACATGCATGCCTTTTGGAAAAACCACGTAAGCCGTATCTTTTGAATAATGCTCAATCACCGGACCGGTAAGTTTCACTTTCAACCGTGCTGAATCGCTATAAATGATCTCCACATTCTTTCCGGTCTCGTTTGGCAAACTGCTTTTCGCGGTGACAATATTTATTGTCTCAATATCATTCTTACAGGATACAAGAATGGAAAAGATAATTAAACCAACGAAGCTGAAACGACACATTACCGGATTATGAATGACTCAATCGAATTTAGTTTTAACAAACCAGCGATCATTTAAGGAAATACCCAAAAGCACATTGAAGAACTGCTCTTTAAGCACTGTGTTGCTGCCACGCTGGCCAACTTCTAAACCAATGTTAAGTACATTATATTGGAACATGTGTTTATTCCATCCGACAGGCAAACCAAAACCAATGCTGAAAGAGGTTTCGTTAAGCTGGGTCCCTTTAAATTCGATCGGCAGGTTTGAATAACGGAACCCCGCACGGTAATATACCTTTTTAAAATACCCCACGTTGACATCCGTTTTGCGGGAAGGGATGAACTGAATGCCTACAATTGCCTTTGAACTGTTCTTTAACCCGCCATTTACTTTGTTCATTTCAAAATCGGACCAATTCTGCATAGTGTACTCCACTCCCACTGTAAGTTTATCTCCTTTGCGGATAGCTAAACCTGTACTGAACCTTGCCGGCAAGCGTATAGACGTTTTTTGATATTTAATGATCTGGATCGTATCACGCGGAATATCATAACCATACCCGTTAAGAATATAGTTTTCCGACTGGATGTTATTCACCGCATTGATATCGGACATAGCCGCGAACGTAGCGCCCCAAACGATGCGTACATTGTCGCGCAGATCACGATGGCGGAGCGAATCAATAGTAAAACCGTATTGAACACCATAATCAAAGCAAACATCATTTACATTTGTACGGCGTATGGTCCTGGTATTAAAGTAGCCCTGCCCCGCGGGCATAATGGCCTTGCGTGTATTTTCGAGCAGGCCAAATAAGTAGGACGCACTTGCACCGAATGAGAAACGGCCTGCTTTAAACCCATTACTCCAGTATACCTTATTAACACCGCCGTTACCATTATATAAATAATTTACCGTACCGATACTATCAATTACTTTCGAATCGGTTACATTGTAACCAACACTGCTCAATGGCTGCAGGCCAAAGCCTGAACCCCACCATTTTGTTATCGGAAAAGCGAATGCTATGTACCCTAACGAGGTCGCATTCGTCAGCTGACTCTGCCCGTTCGAAAACAACTTAGAAGTATTACTGCTTACCCCTGTCTCAAAAGTTGTAAGGCGTATAAATGAAAAAGAAGCAGGATTAGCTAAGTTGATATTGAACGGAGTGGTTGTATCATTTTGCATGGCTGTACCCAAACCTGCCATCGCAAAGTTCTGCGAGTACCCATTCTCTCTTATCTCCCCTATTCCATAACGCGAGTAAGGCGAAGTGGTAACAGATTGAGAAAATAAATAAGATGTGAGAAGTAAGAAGGCAGAAATGAAAATTGAGATGTGAGACCTGAGATGTGAGATGTGAGACCTACCTGTCCGTCTGGCAAGAATAAAGCACTTTGCTGATCTGATCATCCTTTAATTTGATTACGCTGCCTCAGGCATTATAGTTTAAAATAATATTCAATCCTTTTAAAACCAGATTGGGGTCAGCAAAGATGGGATTTTTTATGCGTTTCTCAAAAAAGACCATATCGCCTCCTGTAAGGAACACGTTAACACCCGGAAATTGCTGAACATATTGATTTATCATTCCGTTAACCTCCGCTGCTGCTGCAATTTGTACCCCTGCAAGGATCGACCCGCGCGAATCGGTTCCGATAAGTTTATTGAACTCAGCATCCCGTTCAATTAACGGCAAACGCGAGGTAAAAGTATGCAGGGCTTTAAAACGCATATTTAATCCCGGCGATATAGCGCCACCCAAATATTCGGCCTGTTTATTCAAAAAATTGTACTTAATGCAGGTACCGGCATCGATCACCAAAATATCAACGTTGGGCGACTGCTGATGAGCAGCTACAACCGGCGGAATACGATCATTACCAAGTGTATCGGGTGTTTTGTATAAATTTTTTATAGGGATCTTTGTTTTAGAAGTATACTCCACAACAGAAAAGCCGGCACTTTTTAAACCACTTATAATTTCCCCTTCATTATTTACAACTGATGAAACAATAGCGCGGCTAGGCGTTTGCATTCTTATAAACCCGGAAATAGCATCGGTTTCTTCCAAAGAAAAAAAATAATGATACTTTAACACGTCGCCTTCAAACAAAGCGATCTTAACGCGTGTATTCCCGATGTCGGCAACAAGGTTCATGAACCAAAAATAACAAATGAAGCGGTAAACCAGCCCGATTTTTGGGTGAAATCAAAATTATGTTTAGATTTGCCCCCCTTATTAGGTACCCTAGCTCAATCCCGATGAAAAATCGGGATTCACATGGTTCTAATCTCGCGGTGCTCGAAGAACCATGGAATTGGTAAAGAGGTTTTACATTATTGTTCTTTAATTTTTAATAATTATGGTGCCCTAGCTCAGTTGGTAGAGCAAAGGACTGAAAATCCTTGTGTCACTGGTTCGATTCCAGTGGGCACCACAAATAACGCTGATTATCAATAGATTACACAGTTCTATTGACAAATTTTTAGTATTAGTCGAAAAGTACATTCATACCGCAGCTATACACATTCATGTTGTAGCAATGTACATCCATTCCATACTCATACCGTAGAAAAGTAGAGTTATACTGTCTTATACAGGCGTTATTCAAGCTTATACAGGAATATTCACACCTCATAAAGTCAATAAAAAGCGAATACTAATTCACATTACGCTGTTTGTATCTTCCATATACCTAATAATAAATATTACCCGGCAATTCATAACATTACGTTGTTATTTACGTTAAAAAATGTTAAAGGAGATAATTAATTCAGCTGATGTGAATAAGTCGTTTTGTTGTTGAAAACAAAAGTATAGATTTGTCAAAGTGCATTGAGCAGTTATACTTCTCAACACCTATGATTAAGATTCCAAAAAAAATTACTCCTGATCCAATAATAGATTCTATCGTAGAATTACGGTTTAAACCTGTAATAAATAAAGACGAGGTTTTCGGAAAAATTTTTAGTGAGCTTAATAATTCGTTTCAAATTTATCAACCTTCTCAAATACCTAAAATAAGAATTCAGGACAATGTTTTTGCTTATGTAGCGGATGCAACAATTTCAAATCAGGATTACTCAATAGGGATTGGTTCAAATGTAATTTCTTTTAACTGCAAAGACGGGTACAAAGGATGGGGTAATTATTTCGCTCTAATAAAAAGTGTTTTGCTTAGAATTTCCGAAAAGGGAATAATTGAACAGATTGAACGAATAGGAGTAAGGTATATAAATTTTTTTAGTGAGATAGAAGTAATTACTAAACATCTTAACCTCTTTATTGATTACTCAAGAAAGAATGAATATGTAACCAAGAGAACTTCATTTATTACAGAAATATCACAAGGAATATTTAGTCACCGTATAAATATTGCAGACGGGGCAATACTTAATAAAAAGAGTGGTTCACTTATAGATATTGACACCTCAACAAATGAAATCAAAAGCAACATATCAGAAGATCTTTTTAATCAAATAGAGGCTTGTAGAATTGAGGAAAAGAAATTGTTTTTTACTTTATTGAAAGAAGACTTTATAGAAAAATTTAATCCTGAATATGCCTAACACACTAACTATTGAACGTGGAACCCTCTCCAGCGGACAGGGTATGAACGTACATCCTCATTTCAAAAAGAATGAAGGACAATTAACTGGCAATGGTTGGATAGTAATTGATGATCCCTATTGCGAAGAAGAAGTTGATACCACAAATGCAAATCAACCTTTATGGGCATATACAAGCCCCAAACTTGATTTTAAAGATAAACCTAAAGATGAGGACACGGAACTTGCAAAACAATATGAAAAAATTCGGATACAGTATTTGTTCATGCAGGAATTACGTAAATACATTAATTACGTACAAGATATACTTACAGATACCATTTCCAAAACGGATATGGCAATTGATAAGATTGCCTCTTTAAGTTATCAGGCTATTTCGCTTGAATTAACACCGGATAAATCAATAATTTTTCATTTAAAATATTCCGAGGGGAAAGAACTTTTAATTGAGCTTTATTACGTACCCAAAGCCGGAAAAACGAAAGAAGCATTTTTTGCGTTATATGAAAATAAAAAATGTCTTTTCAACGGTATGGGAAAACTTGACGAGGTTATTTCGGATATTAAAACAATTATCGAAGATAAAAAGTAATGATAGGATGCTTTATCCAGATGAATTACTTCCGAAGCCTCATTATAAGGGAATAGATTCCGATAAACTCACGCCCAAATCATTTTTACTGCGAAAGTCCCTCAATCCACCTGACCCATATAACGAGGAAATAAGGGTAGATGAGATATTTGATAAGGGTAAAGAATTATTCGGTTTATCGGAAAATTTATTTGGCATTTATACTCTTGAACATCTAAAATATGTGGCATCAAAGGATAAAGAAAAAAATTATCATTCTCCCTGGCAAGTAGGAGATTCTGTCATTAAAGCAGAAGCCGTTATTTTTACTATTGAAGAAAATCCTGCTCCCATATTCTTTCCCGTAATAGCGATACACAATGTTCCTTTCCCAATTGAAAAAAAAATATCCGTTCAAGGAAATGCCAACCCTCAAACAAAAAAAATATCGGGTAGAATATATGTCCAGCATTCTCCAAGTAAATGTAACTTTTGGCATTTTGAATTGAGAATTACTGAACCCGACAATAATGGGGAAAAAGAAATCAAACGCAATAGCACAAATACTGGGGATTGGAGAGATGAGGCAGCAAAATCATTCTTAAAATTTACTTTGAAAATAATCGGTCAAAGAAGTGTTAATGACTATGACACTCCCCCTACATCACTTTATATTAAGGATTAAAATAAGGTGTCTTAGCCCCCTAATAACTGGACACTTTTTTCAAAATGGTTTACTACTAAATCCCCTTTTTCTTGCTCGTCCGTTAGGCGAAGATAGCTTAGCGCTTCGGGATTGTCAAGGTTAGTACTAAGCGGCTGATTTTCTAT
>JACPDY010000011.1 GCA_016183775.1 Bacteroidota bacterium | reverse complement strand
TTTCGGAAAACAAATAGCAGGTATGCAATACGAAACATAATTACTATCCTCAGCAAAGGAGAACGGATGCCTGATAATTTTTTACGGATATTATTACGCAAAACAATATCATCAATAAACTTCTCTGATCTTTCAGGCAATACTTTTGCATACAACTTTAAGGTGCATGCGAGAGATAAAGACTCTCTGTACAGCGCCGATTCCTCTTCATGCGTCGGCACTTTGTTGATATCATTTATTATCAGTTGCGATTCCTTATAGCGCCTTAGTGTGATCGTCTTTTCAAATAAATTATACAACATGGTCATGAATTCACTCGGATTATCTTCGATGATCGCGGGATGCTTTTCAAATAATGCTTTCAGTTTAATGGTCTCTTTATACGAATTTGTCGTATCTCCAAGGTGATCGTAATAAATAGACCAAATGTTGTGAAAAAAGATCTTCATCCTGAAGGTCGTAGCCTTTGATCCATCCTGCAGGTATTCAGAAATAATGATGCTATCAAATACTTTTTTTATTTTTATTTTGTCATTGGTATTATTCGCAATCGAAGCCCGGCAATACAACTCATGATATTTATTCAACTCTTTGCTTCTGTCAATGAGGGTATAAAGGTTTCCGAAAAAATTCGCAATACCTTTAAAAGATTGCTTATAGATCACTTTACCAAGTGCAATATTTTTTTCAACTGATATAATATGTGCAACAGTTTCATATTTATCCAGCATCAAAGCCCCCTCTTTTAAAACAGTCATTCTCTTAAAAAACTCATTATCCAATCGCTTTTTTTTCAGGATACCGGCTTTATATAATTCGAGATTTATGTCATTATTATCATCCGTATCATTGTATGCCACTAGACTTTTTAATATGATCTTATACAAACGGTGCTTGGCCAACGCAAATTCTCCGGATTGAAATTGCTTCTTCAATGAACCTTCATCGTATTCATCCATCGCGCTGATCTTATCAAAAAGTTTCAGGTATTGTTTATCCTTTTCATACAACGAAGCAAATAGCTTAAAATACCTCTTCTCATTCTTGTGAAGAGATTTTATAAGTAAGAAAAGGTCGGTTGTTGGTTTCAATTGAATATATGCTATTAAAATTAGAAGATATAGAACAATGTAAAAAAATCCAGATCTGCGATAACCCAAAAACACATCTCTCTGTTCTAAATTAGCATAAATTCTTATACACTTATAAACTAACTGAACAGGAAATAATCAACCCTCAATTGGTTTGGAAGCTGTTTGATTTTATACGTAACTTGCTTTCTCATGAACAATATCAAGCCTTTGAAACATATCTTTCTGTTTACAATTTTAGCACCCTTCATTTGTAATATGTTGGCCATAGGAAACCAAAAACCTAATGGTGCTGCTATTGCCAGGCAATATTTAACCAATAAACCTGTCCGGTTTACCGAAAACAAGGGCCAAATAACAGATATGGAAGGAAAATCTGTACCATTTGTATTATTCAAAATCGATGCGCCTTCTTTGGAGATGTATATAACCTCAAAAGGAATTACCTATATGTTTCTGAAAATGGAGGAAAAAGATAAAGAAAATGCAAAAAAAAAGGAAGGTAGTGAAGAAAACAGGAGGATGGAATGGAATCGGATCGACATGTATTTAAATGGCGCTTCCATTAAAACAGAAAATATTATAAAAGAAGGGCGAAGTATGGATTTTGCACAATATTTTTCAGGCCAATGCCCTGATGGAATTACCGATATACACAGTTTTGAAAAAATAACCATTAAAGAAATTTACCCCGGTATTGATTGGCTTCTTTATAATTCAGATTCAAAAGGATTTAAATATGATTTTATAGTTCATCCGGGTGGCAAACCCAAGGATATTCAAATCGTTTATAATTCTAAAAGGCCCGTTAAACTGAACAGAAATGGAGAACTGATTATATCCGCTGATCTTGGTACTATTACCGAAAATGCACCTTCAAGCTTTTTTAACGGCCAACTGGTAGGAAGTAAATATAAACTTTCTTCCTCTAAAAAAAATAACTTAGGTGGATATACCAGCACTGTTGGTATTGACTTTTCTGCAACTATGCAGATTTTTTTTGAATCATCTGATATCGCATACCCTACAACTGATTTAATCATTGATCCGCAGTTAACCTGGGGTACCTTTTATGGAGCAAATGGTGGTAATGGCAACGATGGCCCTCTATCTGTTACGACTGATTCTAACGGCAATGTCTTTGTCACCGGATATACCGGGTCCACTAATTTCCCTACATTGAACTCCGGCACTTATTTTCAAGGAACTAATGCAAGTGGGTCAGTAGGTGACCTTGATGGTTTTATTTTAAAGTTTAAGAATACGGGAACACTACTTTGGGCGACATATTATGGTGGAAGTGCTGCAGAATTTAATAATTCTATTGTTACTGATGGTAATAATAACGTATTTGTGACCGGACAAACATTCTCTACAGATTTTCCACTCCAAAATTCGGGAACCTTCTTTCAGGGAACTTTTGGCGGCACCTGCGACGCTTTTATATTGAAATTTAATAATAATGGAAACCGTATCTGGTCTACTTATTACGGTGGAACAGGATTCGATTCCGGCACCTCAATTGTTGCGGATGGCAATAACAACATTTTCCTATCCGGCAATACCCGTTCAACCGACTTTCCGGTCATGAATACTGGCAATTTTTTCCAGGGAGTAAATGCAGGTGGTATGGATTTATTTATTCTGAAATTAAACAACAGTGGTAATCAGATTTGGGCTAGTTATTATGGGGGAAGTTTAAATGATTTTGGAAACTCTATAACTTCTGATGGTATTGGAAATGTAATAATAACAGGATATACACAATCCAACAACTTTCCTACTTTAAATGCTGGAACTTTTTTCCAGACGGCAAATTCAGGAAGTACTGATATTATAATTCTAAAATTTGATAATTTCTGTAACCGGCTTTGGGCTACCTATTATGGAGGAACCGGTGATGATTATGGTTATTCAATCGCTTCAGATGCTAACAACAATTTATTCGTAACAGGACAAACTCAATCTGCAAACTTCCCAGTCCAGAATGGAGGTGCTTTCTTTCAAGCAACAAATGCCGGAGGTATCGGAGATATTTTCATTTTAAAATTTGACAATGTATCTAATCGCATTTGGGCAACATATTATGGCGGAAGTGGAAATGAAGCACAGTATTCTAATGATAATCTGGCAATTGATCCATGTGGATTTGTATATCTCAGTTTCCAAACAAGTTCTTTAATTAATATCACTCAGCCTTCATGCGATGGAGGTTATTTCGACAATTCTTACAACGGAGGTACCTGGGATCAGTTTATCGTTCGGTTCTCAAACACGGGAGTACGTCTTTGGGCAAGTTATCTTGGAGGAGATGGAAGTGATTTCCGGTCTCCCATAGCAGTTGATAATTCAGGTAATCTTTTTGTTTCCGGTGAATGGAGTACAATAACAAATAATGCTACATATCCCTTGCCAAATCCGGGAGGGGGAGCTTACTATGATGGTACATTTAATGGCACCGCCCCTGATGATGGTTTTATGGTCAAATTTAATTCTATAACAGGAACTTCAACTTCTTCATTCGTAAATTCAACTTCATGCAATCCATGCAATGGCTCTGCAACCATTTCACTAAATAATATATGCGCTCCTTTTACGTATTTATGGAGTAATGGATTAACTCAATCTACAACAACCAATACAACAAGCAACATCACCGGCCTTTGCCCAGGAAATTACACGGTAACAGTAACAAGTAATTGTAATCAGACACTAACTGCAACATTTGCGATTGCAGGCAATGCTTGCGGAGGAATTACAGTTACTGCATCAAGTTCAGATATTTGCAAAAATGGCTGTGCAACTGTAACAAGTACAGTCACCAATGGCACCGGCCCATACACATATACTTGGAGCAATGGCGCAACAACACAAAATATAAGTCCATGTCCTGTTTCAGCAACAACCTATACTGTAACAATAACAGATAATACTGGATTGACAGCAACTTCAACCGCATCCGTGACAATTAATCCTGCGGTTACTGTAACAGTCACCTCAACAAATTTAACCTGCAACGGAAGCAATGGTGGTTCGGCACAGGCAACCGGAAGCACCGGAACTTCGCCTTTTACCTATAATTGGAGCAATGGAATTAGCAATTCACTAATCTCAAATCTAACATCTCAAATCTATACTGTTACTGTAACGGATAACAAAGGTTGTACAGGAACTTCATCTGTTACAATAGCTGCTCCACCCGCCTTGTCCGGACAATTTTCAAAAGGCACGGCCAATTGTATGGGCTGTGGATGCAAAGAATGGATAATGGTTACGGCTTCAGGAGGAACTGAACCTTACTCCTACTCCTGGTCCGCCTCAGGCGGAATAGTGAACAGATATAAAAATCAGTTATGCCCTGGTACCTATACTATAAATATTAAAGATAAAAATGGGTGTAGTATAAATATTAGCCTTACTACACCCTGAAACAATCAGTTATGGGCAACCCTAAAAACGACAACGTATAAAATATTACACATGAATAAACTTTTGAAAATTATCGTTACAATAGGACTATTTGGACAAAATATAGCCAACGGGCAATCTATTTTAAATATTTACCCCGACTCCTTAGTTGCTCCGATAAATATAAACTTGACGCCCGGAGTTTTCTTTGGCCCAAAAACAGCTGCTGCTTCAAATGATTTTATGGGAAATGGTATTCACCAAAATATAATAAGAACAAATGTGGTAGAAAGTGTGTTGAACAATACCTCGAATTTATCGAGCTGTCTTTCGTTGCTTTCTACAGTACAAACCGACTTGCAAAATTTATCTTTAAAATGCAATAAACTCATTTTTATTTTTGAAAAAATGCCTCTATGGTTGAGTAGTTCTACTGATGGCAACTCAGTTACTGGTATTGCAGGCTATTATGTTTTTAACACAAAACCACCAGCTAATTGGAATACATGGCAAACAGTGGTAGACAGTATTACATCAAAAATTATAAATCAATTTGGAATATCAAATGCTTACTTTGAAGTCTGGAATGAACCAGACTTGGGCTCATGGAGTGGAACAATAACAGAATATTTTACCCTTTACAAGAGAACTTATGATGGTGTAAAGTCGGCAAACGCCTCGGCAAAAATTGGCGGACCAGCAGTAAATTTTTGGTCGAATAACATATACTGGCAAGCACCCTTAGGTTATATTTCTAATACAAAAGCTGACTCTTCTCTAATTGGACAGTTATTAGACTCCACAGTAATTTGGAACAAAGTACCTGACTTTATTACGTGGCATAACTTTAATATCTCGTATCAGGAATTTGCTAATGCCACAAATTATATTCAGCAAAAATTAGTTTCACTTTCTCTGCCTAACATTCCATTAATTGTAAGCGAATGGAACGCACCATCGCAAGTAAGAGATACACGGCTCGCAACCTCATATATGATTAAAGCTCAACTAGAGGTTTCTAAAACTGTTATTGCAAATAATTCAATTGCGGCATGGCAAGACTTTAATCCCAGCACTACAGAATTTCATAACGATTATGGTCTACTAACTTACGGAGCAATCCATAAACCTGCTTATAATGGCATTTTGCTTTCAGAAAAATTAAGTGGGACAACTTGCAAAATGACATCCTCTGCTCCTTATGACGGAGCCTCATCAGTTATGAACGACACCTTATTCGTTCTTATTTCTAATTATTGCCCACCCCCTATTATTGAAGCATTAAACAATACATTATATCAAGGGCAATTTAACGTAAATCAATTAGATAGTGTAGGCTATATTGATATAGCCGGTAACAGTGTATCGCACATTGACTCAATTTACAAAGGATTAATTATTATCCCTAATTCCAACGCCATGCAAATTGCAATTAATAATTCAATCGGAATTTATCAGCATTGCGATTCAATTGCGACCTCACCAAGACAATTTAATTTGAATATTGGCGGATATACAGGAAATTATTCTGGACAATTATTCATCGTTGACTCGACCCAAAATAATATGCAATATAAGTATGACTCATTGCTAACGGCTGGTTATACACAATCCTCTGCGATTTCAGCAATACTCCCCAATCAAAATATTAACTCCTCAACCATTTCTGTAAATGCAGGGCAATACCCATTTTCATTACAGCCCAATGCTGTTTGTTTATTTAAGATTAATATTCCAAGTACAATTAGTGTGGCTGAAAATAATATTGACACACACAATTTTACTATCTATCCTAATCCAACATCTACGTCATTGACAGTTCCTTTTTCATCTCAACAAATAATTAGAGATGAAATACAAATATATAACTCAATGGGAGCTTTAGTGAAAACAGTTGACACAAAACAATCATCGACAGTTATTGATGTTTCAGAATTGGCGAGCGGACTTTATATTGTGCGACTAAAAAATCACACACAGCAGACACAAAAATTTCTAAAACAATAGACGGCACAATGACAGAAAGAAGGACAGCCCATAATCGAGTAGGCTCCCCCGCCTGAATTAACAAGCGGGGGAAGCCTCTCACACTTAGTGACCCCATCCCATTAATTGGGCGGTGCTAGATTTGAAAATTCGGCTTACCCTTAATAATACTTATTCAAACAAAATGACCCTGGACATTTTAATTAACCATTTCTAAATACATCCGTCGTATTTCCATTACCCTTCTTATTCACATATAAACTGATCATATCTTTATATGTTTCAGATAAAGTTCTTTTCTCAATTTTACTTTCTAACCAGGCCATCCAGTACACTGGTGAAAGATTATCTTCCTGTATAGGGTTAATTGTAATGATCTCCAGATCTCGCTTTAGCTTTTTCATGGAATTTATCAACTCTGTTCGACCATTAATTTTTGGATATTCAACCTTAAAATAGTTGATCATTAACTCTTCGGGGTGATTCTGCTTTCTTAAATTTTTCAGGTATCTCTCCGTATTTCTGATTTGATTGTCAAGGATTTCCTGGTTTCCCAATTCATAATGTATGAGAAGATTTAATATATGCGCGCCCACCTGGTCATCTTGAAAATAATCTATAAGATGTTTATTCAGGATAATATTAACCCGTGACAAAGCATTTGAATATTCTCCATTTAAAAAGAAACAAACTGCAGCGAGATAATTATAATATGTCAAAGGTACGTTCCCAAATCTATAAAAATTATTTTTCACATATGCATCTGTTATTTCAATGGTTTTCACACTTTCTTTAATTTTACCTAGAATAAGATATAAATTCAATTTTCTCTCATAATTCGACCACATAATCTTAACCGGGGCCTCACCAAAATGTATTATTGAATAATTCAGTAATTCCTCTATCCTTTTATTGGTTTGCAAAGCCTCATCAAATTTATTGAGCATAAACTGGATAATAAAAAGATTGTGAAGTGTATTAACATAATTAGCAGGCCCCCCGCATTGATCCATATATTTTTCAAATATTATTACACTCTTATTCAAACTTTCGCATGCTTTTTTAGTTTGTCCGGATAAAAAACTATTGACAGTATGGATATGATAAAAACGCGTTTTTGCCATATGGGTCAGCGCTTTGTCAATATCAGTCAGCAAAGTATCTTTCATTATCGGTTGTAACATCTTTTTTATTTTACCAGACTTACCCGGTTTCATATATAGTACAGGTTCTATTCTTAGTGACAGCAAACCATACTTCTGAAGGTTGACATATTTTTCAATATACTTATTAAATTCTGCCTGAAACCTCCGGATATATGATTGTATATCATTAATATCTCCCTTACGCAATATCAGGCGATACTCAATATCAAATATTTCTATACTCTTTAATAAGTCATTTCCCTGATACGCCTTGAGTTTTGCTTTTTCAAGAATCTTCAGGCCCTGATCGTACAACGACATATTACACAAAGTTTCCACCTGATTGAACAGTTTTCTTACCTGCTTGGCAACCGTATCCCTTGCAACATTGGCTTCAAGACTATCAAGAATAAGGTTGTATAAATAATTTTTCATCCTTGGCAACTGCTTTAACAGTCCTTTCCCGGAAAAAAACTTTTGAATTACCGTCTCATCATATACAGACATTTTATCAAAACAATCAAAAAGCTTTACATAATTTTTTTCCCCCGCCCGATACCTGTTGGAGTAAATTTTAAAGTAACGCTTGTCGGATTTATTCATTGATTTTATTAAGTCGAAAATATCCTTTGATTTGATATTATACATGTAAATTTATTTAAATTAAATATTTATATATTATTGATTATCAATTAATTAATTATAAAATAGGAAATAATATCTATTTTACAAATGTAAAAATATTAACTTTTTTATTTTTTTCACGCATATTTTACGTCTATTTTTATTTATAATCCATTTGACCAATTGAGAATAATAAACAATATTGGCAGTGGCCGATAAGTGAGTAGAGTGTTCTCCGTACTTTAATTAAATTGATTCTAATGAAACAAAAACACCGCCTTCTTATCCTGACAATTGTATTGTTCATATATGGCAGTATGTTTGCAAATGGCAATGTAAACAAACAAAAAGTATTCGAAAAGGAACAACAGCTTAAACAAGATATAGGTGCCGGCGGCATTTCCTTTACTCCCAATAAAGGGCAAATGGCCGATAAGAATGGTAAGCCCTGTCCCGATATATTGTATAAAGGTGATGGAGCCGGAGCAGATATTTATTTGCGTAAAACAGGTATAAGCTATGTATACAGCAATATGGCCGAAGTAATGCACGAGGTGTTCGAAAAGGTAGAAGAGATGGAGCATTCCGGGAACGGGCTAGGAAATAAAACCGCGGGGGAATGGGAACAAGAACTCATGCAAAAGGAACCTGTTAAAATTCACCGGGTAGATATGGATTTTGCAGGTTGTAATACCAACATAACCACAGTTAATGAAAATGAACTGGAGGGCTACAATAATTATTATTACGCTCACCTGCCTGCCGAACAGGCAGGTTGCCCTGGTGGGATATTAAATGTAAAACAATACAACAAAGTAACATACAAGAATATATACAACAATATTGATGTAAGCTATTATGGTAACAGCACAAAAGGATTAAAATACGATCTCATCGTCCAACCCCATGCCGACCCCGATCAAATACAACTCCACTGGAAGTATGCTGAAAATATACACCTTAACCGTCAGGGAAATAGTTCGACTGGGCTCACCACAAGTTTAGTGATCAAAACAGGTGTAAATGAATTCTATGAATCTATTCCAAAAGTTTATCAAATAATAAACGGGAAAATCATTGATATAAAAACAAAATATATTTTAACTCCTGTTTCCACAGGCGAAGCGATCATTAGTTTTTCATTTTCAGCTTTTAATTCTTCATTCCCTCTCATCATTGATCCCTGGGTGACTTATTACGGAGGAAATAATTATGATAATGGGACGAATATTATTACCGATGCCATGGGAAATGTATATGTGACCGGGTGGACTGGTAGCACTGCGAGCATCGCTTCAGGTGGATTTCAAAATGTTTTTGGTGGTATCGAAGATGCCCTTCTTGTAAAGTTTAACCCGGCCGGAGTCCGCCTATGGGCTACATACTACGGTGGAACGAGTCAGGAACGGGCTTATGGTGTACAGGTGGATCCTTCCGGCAATGTTTACCTGGCCGGATATACCAGCAGTCCCACTGGAATTGCCTCAGCTGGTGCATTTCAAACAGTTTTCGCCGGTGGTTCGGATGCTTTTCTCGCTAAATTTAACAGTGCTGGAATTCGCCTGTGGGCCACATACTACGGAGGAACCGGTGGCGATGCGGCTTACAATGTTAATACCGACAATGCAGGAAATGTATATTTAACCGGAAACACAAATAGTGCTTCCGGCATCGCTTTCGGTGGATTTCAAAATACATTAAGCGGTGGATTAGATGCTATTTTGGTAAAATTTGATTCTGCCGGAAACCGTCTTTGGGCCACCTATTATGGTGGAACGGGTTTTGACTATGGATATAGTGTTTTAATCGATGTATCATTCAATGTGTATATGGCAGGACGCACAACCAGTGTTAGTGGTATTGCCTCCTCCGGGTTTCAAAATGCTTATGGTGGAGGATTGTCTGATGCTTATCTTGTGAAATTTAACTCCGTCGGAGGCCGTACCTGGGCTACATACTATGGAGGGACTGGCAGAGACGAAGGCAACAGTGTTGCTTCCGATATTTCAGGAAATGTTTATCTGGCCGGATATACCAGCAGCACGACTGGAATTGCAGTCGGTGGATTTCAAAATATTATTGGTGGAGCGGCAGATGCATTCCTTGTGAAATTTGATCCGACGGGTCTTCGCCTTTGGGGAACTTATATTGGAGGAAGTCTCGATGATTATGCTCTTAAAGTGGTGGTTGATCCGGTAACCAATGATGCTTATTTATCCGGAGACACCTACAGTTTAAATTTTCCGGTAACTTCCTGTGCTTGGCAGCAAACTCTGGCAGGCGGCATTTCGGAGGACGGTTTTGTTTCGCACTTTAATTCTGGCGGACAGATTGTTTGTTCTTCTTATGTTGGTGGTCCGGCCGTACCTAATGACGAAGATTGCCGTATAGCCCTGTATGGTTGTTATATTTATATGACAGGGTTTACAAGTGGTATTTATCCTGTAACCGCAGGTGCACATCAAACAGTCTTTGGGGGACAAAATGATATAGTTGTGGCTCAATTATACAAAAGCAGTTGTGGCTTTAATAAAACACCTGATCTTATTGCCTCTGCAAATACCAATTCTGTTTGCCCTAACACCCCGATTAATTTCACTGGAAACTTTAAGGTAAGCTGTGATAACAGCGTAGTTAATTATAAGTGGAGTTTTCCGGGAGGCATGCCTTCAACTTCTGCAAATCAAAATCCTACCGGTATTCTTTACTCCGGATCGGGAAATTATGCTGCACAACTTATTGCATTTACACCTTGTGATACAGATACTGTTTATGTAAATATCACTATCAATCCATGCGGGGGAATTACCGCCAACGTAAACTCAGCAACAATATGCGGCGGTACAACTCCATGCCCGACTCTTTCAGCAACAGGCGCAAGTGGAACTGTCCCATATACTTATATTTGGAGTACAACCGCAACAACAGCGGGTATTAACCCCTGTCCGGCAAGTACAACTAATTACACCGTAACAATTACGGACAATGCGGGATTAACGGCGACTTCGGTGGCTGTTGTAACCGTTAATCCTATGGTTAGTGCAACTGTAACCCCAACCAACATAAATTGCAGTGGTAACACCAACGGCAGCGCTATCGCAAATCCGGGTAACGGAACTCCGGCTTACACATTTAACTGGAGTAATGGGGGTTCAGGGTTCCAGGTTTCAGGTTTGTCGGCAGGAACTTATACTGTTACTATAACGGATAACAAGGGATGTACGGCAACTTCAACAGCAATTATAGTTTCACCACAGGCCTTAGCGGTCCTGTTTAACAAAGGCACCGCCAATTGCACAGCGTGTGGTTGCAAAGAATGGATAATGGTAACCGCAACAGGCGGTACGAACCCATACAGTTATACCTGGCCGGACGGATATACCAATCGTTATAAAAACAAACTTTGTCGTGGAGCCTACAACATAAATATTAAAGACAAGAACGGATGCAGTATAAACGTCAATCTCACTACACCCTGATGATCAGGGTCATATCCAACCCGGGATCCACACCAATTAACTTATCAACTTTTTAACTTTATCCTCTTTTTTATTAATTAATTGTTGCTATTTTAGCATTGATTAAACCTGTCACAACATGGTTGCAGAAGTAACACACGGGATAAGAGTAAGTGTAATCACTAAGTATATGGATGGGCATTCCAATCCGGATATGCACTATTTTTTGTTTAGCTATAAAATTAAAATTGAAAACAACAGTGAGTTCGCCGTTCAATTGCTGCGCAGGCACTGGCATATTTTTGACTCTACAAACGGGCACCGTGAAGTTGAGGGCGAAGGTGTAATTGGCCAACAACCTACAATACTTTCGGGTGAATCGTTTGAATATGAATCGGCTTGTGATCTCACCACTGATATAGGAAGTATGCATGGCATTTACCTCATGCAGCGCAAAATTGATGGTAAACAGTTTGAAAGTAAGATCCCACGTTTTGAATTGATCGTTCCGCGTCGCTTAAATTAACTTTACAGCTCTCACCATTTCACGTTTCCCGGGTGGACCGGGTAAACTTTCAACCTTAAAATTTGATGCCCTTAAGTTTCGCTTCACCTCTCCTTTTGCGCAATAGGTCACAATAATGCCTCCCGGTTTTAAAAAAGTATATAACCGATCGAAAATAGCCTTCGTCCACAATTCGGGTTGAACACGAGGAGCGAATGCGTCGAAGAAAACAATATCAAAGTTCCCATCACTTTTAAACTGTTCTAACTTTTCGTTTTTTTTCGTAAACAGAAAGTGATCGGAAAGCCTGGTACTTTCATTGAAACCTGTTGAATGAATTAAGCTGAACTGATCAGCATATACTCCGGCATTCAACAGAACCGGGTAATTCAATTGCTGAACAATATCCATTTCAAGAGGGAATGGCTCGATTGCAAAATAGTTTACAGACTGTTTTGATTCATTAACTGAGTGTAAGAATGTTAAAAAAACATTCAGCCCTGTTCCCATACCTACTTCAAGAATATTCACCTGGATTGCCTGTTGTGAATAATACTCCAGCCCGTTCTTTATGAACACATGCTTTGACTCATTAATGGCCCCATGACAGGAATGATAATTTTCATTTACTTCCGGAAGAAATAAAGTATGCGAACCTACAAGTTCTCGCCGCACTAGTGAGGAGTTTGTGGCCCGACCTTTTTGTTCAGGATCAACCATTGCGTGGCCTGTAACATAGCCTTCGAAAAGAGTTTCATGCTATCCGCCTGTGCCCTGTATTTATCAATAAGTTGAACACTTTGTCGTGTCTTATATGGATATAAATACTCCCTATCGCTGCTGAATAATTTAAACCAGAACAACGAATCATTCACACAGCCGAGTTTATCATTCGCGCTGAAACAAATAAAGTCCCTTTTATCATGAAGCAGATCGATGCCAAGTGTATTATTTATATAATTCATATTTAATAAACCCATAATGGTCGGATATATATCCATCTGCCCCCCCACCCTGTCAATGATCGTATCCTTTCTCAAAATACCCGGGCCATACATAATTAAAGGAACCCTGTGAAACGACAAAGGCATTTCATAATAATTTCTGAATGGAGCTCCATGGTCGGCAACAAAAACAAACAATGTATTATTAAACCAATCCTGCTTAGCCGCTAAACGTAAAAACTTCCCTATAGACCAATCGGCATATTCAACAACTTTCTTTTCGAGTGTACCTGTATGTGGTTTGAATCCTTCATTGCTTCTATCCGGCAAATGATAGGGGCCATGATCACTTCCGGTGAGCATGGCCGCAAAAAAGGGCTTATTGTTTTTATGCAGGTCCGTTAATTTGTCCACAGCATATTCCAGCATGAGATCATCGGGCACGCCTGTAGGCTTGTATACTTCTTTTGAATTGTAATCACTTTCACCGATGGCCTCTTTAAAACCATTCCCTTTAAGGAAACCCGAATTATTATCAAACTCCACATCATGGGTGCAGAAAAAAACAGTCTGGTAATCTTTATCAGCCAGCGTACGCCCGATCCCCGTGAATGGCTGGAGGTTATTCTCGTTGAATTGCAGCGGATGCTGGTTCATCAGGGAAGGAAAAGAAAATAAGGTTCCGTAAACTCCATTGAATGTATGGATCCCGGCCGAAAAAACATTACTAAAGAAGAGCGATCTTTTTATAAGACTGTCCAGCACGGGTGTCATGTTCTCCGTATTTCCATCCACACCCATTTTTGTCATCGACATGCTTTCCATTAACACAATAACAACATTAGCTTTCAGCTCATTTTCCTTTGGTTGAATAGTGCGGGCTATGGGTGAATCGAATTTTGCCTGAGTAATACCATAAAAGCGTTGAACCGTTCGTACTGCAAGCGTGTCATCCATAAAGTGGATCCCAATATTATCCGGATCCTTTGAATTCAGGTAACTCCGCATATAGGTAAACACCGGGTTAAGCCCCAATTCATTCGCGAAATGATAATTAGAAAAATAAGCCGTTCCCCATTGAATGGGTGATTTCGACTCAATTCTTCCTCGTATCCCTAAAAACAAAAAGCCCATAGCCAGTACCGATACGACAATATTCTTTGTTCTGCTGATATTTATATTACCTGTGATCTCCTGGCTGTATTGAAACAGGAACCTGCGCCTGAACCGGATAATTGTTTTAATAAATAAAAATGTAAGAATTAAAAAAAGCGCTAAGAAAGGATAGTTATACAAATCCGCGAAAACAATTTTAAACATGAACCCTGGATCATTCTTCCACGCGAAAGCCGCGACTGTAATTCGTGTAACAAAATGTTCAAAATAGGGAATGTCAGCCGCGCAAATAAAAAAACTTATAGCATATAATATCGCGAT
Source organism: Bacteroidota bacterium (assembly GCA_016183775.1). Taxonomy (NCBI): domain Bacteria; kingdom Pseudomonadati; phylum Bacteroidota; species Bacteroidota bacterium. The sequence goes on along the minus strand of JACPDY010000011.1, from coordinate 8,676 downwards.
CAATACAAAAATAATTTTTGCCGGCCGCTCCATTTTCACCTGAAACCAACTCAATATGCTCAAACATGCGATCGGCAAGGCAAGAATATATCCGCTGATCACGGTATCAAACCGCCATCCCATTAAAAAAGCGTGGGCAAGAATACCTGTGGGAACCTCAAGCGAAGTCGTCCAGTTAAAAACAAGCAGCGTGAAACGAAAGGCTGTAAATACAAGCAAGCCCGACAGATAAATATTGGCAATAAAACGAACCTGGCTGGGTACTAATGATTTCACTGTTAAATTTGCCTCCTGTTATTTACTCATGATCTTAAATTCCGTGCGGCGGTTGAGCTGGCGGCCTTCTTCCGTATCGTTTGTGGCAACGGGCTGGGTCAAACCATATCCTTTAAAGGTCAGGCGATCGCTCTTTATTCCGTGAGAAATAAGATAATCCACAACCGATTTCGCTCTCGACTCCGACAGCACCTGGTTATAGCCCGCACTACCCTTTCCATCCGTGTGGCCCGATATCTCAATTTTAAGTGTCGGCATATCGTTCAATAATTTTATTAAACGCTCTAACTCATTCGTCGACTCGGGGCGAAGTGTAGCTTTGTCAAAGTCAAAGAAAATATTATTCAACACGATCTTTGTTCCGATCTCGATCTTCTTGAGAGCGATATCCTTTACTATTTCCTGGTAAGCCGCCGATGCAGGTATGGTGATGTTCTCGGAATGGAACAAATAACCTTCCGCCTTTACAGCGATCCCGTAATTTTTTCCGGAAGGCAACGAAACAAGGTATTTACCTGAAGTACTGTTGGAATTAAAATTGGCGATCACTTCATTCTTTTCATTATCAACTAACTCAATGGCAGCCTCCACCGGCTGTCCTGTTTTCTCATCAGTTATTACACCTTTCAGAATGGTGATCTGGGCCGACTTGATCTCTACCGCCGCAGCTATAACCCGCTCTTTCACCGGTTCGGCGGCACTGGCCAGCAGGTTATCCTCGTTATTCATCACCATAGGTTTTTCATCACCAAGGAAAGTAATCATATAAATATCCTTTTCACCATATCCGCTCGCGTTGAATGATGAATAGTAACCATGCTTACCGCTTGCCGAGATCGCGAAAAACACATCATCATCGGCTGTGTTGATAGGATAACCCAGGTTCACAGGTTCTGTCCATATACCATTCACTAAAGTGGATTTAAAAATGTCATAACCACCCATTGAATTATGCCCCTGCGAACTAAAGTACATTGTTTTGCCGTCAGGATGAATAAAAACACCCTCTTCGCCATATTGTGTATTTATCGGAACACCAATATTTAAAGGCTTTGCCCACCTGTTCTTTTCATCTTTCTTGCTGATATAAATATCACGGTCACCTAGCCCGCCTTTACGGTTACTAACAAAATACAGGCTTCTTTCATCAAACGATAGCGAAGCGGTTGATTCATGGGCATCTGTATCGATATACTTATTCATCTTATCCGGCTTTGTCCAGACAGATCCTTTGAGGTTACATTCATAAATATTACCATCACCTCCATTATCGATATACACATAAAGCGTTTGCCCGTCGGGCGAAAGACCGGCGGTGGCATCATGGCCCTTGGTATTTATGGGAGGACCGATATTTACAGCCACCGACCACTTACCATCCTTTTTACTTGAAAGATAAATATCCTCAAAGTATTCGTTCAGGCCGGGATCAATCTCTCCCCCTGTTGTATTGTCACGCCTTGAAGTAAAGATCATTACCGACTCATCAGCCGAAATAACAGCGCCATATTCCGGGTATTTGGTATTTACTTCGGGACCCACGTTATCAATGAAAACGCGCACGGGATGTTTTACCAACTCCTTGCCATTATTACACTCCTGAATTTTTTTCTTCACATCCTCACCTAACAGCTCAAGCTCATCACCCTTTAAGATCGAAAGGAACTTATTATATTCTCCAATGGCCTTGTCCCATTCCAGGTTAAGGTGGTAAGCACGACCAAACAGGTAATGGATCTGCGGATCAACATTAGGATCAAGCTTAAGAGCTTTCTCCAGATAAGGAAGAGCCCTCGTTTTAAAACTCGTATTGAAATAGGATTTGCCGATCTTAAAATTCAGCATCGCGTTATTCGGATTGAAAGCATTCGCCTTCAGGTAAGGCTCAATAGCCGATTTATACCAAACTTCTCCCTGTTTATAAAAATCATCACCGGCATCTATATTCCGTTTAGCCTCCTTCAAACCGTCTTTGTCATTTTTGAAATTGTCCTTAGTGAACTCAACATTTTGAGCAAAAGCTGAAGTGAGACAGATAAAAGCGATTACCGTAAGTTTTGATTGTATCATATTTATTAAATTGCTTTTTGTTGGTTGTGTTGATTGATTGTTGTTCCTGACAACTAACAACCAACAACTATTAACTATTCTCATTTATCACACGTACTTGCATAATTTTTACCGATCTCCACACCAAGCTTTCCCGCTGTTTCCCAATCTTTGCAGGCTGTTTCATCCCGAAGCATTTCCTTGGCAATTCCACGGTTCAAATAGGCGTAACCATACTTATCGTTGAATTTTATCGCCATTGAAGCGTCTTCAGCGGCTCCTTTATAATCTTTTAACTGGTATTTAGCGGCAGCGCGATTGTTGTAGGCAAAAGCATAATCATATTTTATATTAACTGCAGCCGAAAAGTCATCAATGGCGCCTTTAAAGTCTCTATCCTCAAACCTTGCACTGCCACGGTTATTGAGGGCAATGTGATAATCTTTTTTAATACTGATGGCTTTTGAATAGGCTTCTATCGCTTTTTTAAGCTCTCCTTTTTTACGGTGAGCGCTTCCAAGATTGTTATAAGCAAACGCCAGGTCGGGATTAATGGAAATAGCTTTATTGTAATCAACTATCGCGCCTGAGTAATCCTCCAATTGGCGTTTGGCGCTTCCCCTGTCGTTGTAGGCATACGCATAATCCGATTTTAGCATTATGGCTTTATCATAATCAGTAATGGCACTTTTGTAATCGGCGCTCTCAAACTTCAATCCCCCCAGGTAATAATAGGCCTGGGCATGATTACCATTGTACTCAATTGCTTTTATATAATCCGCTTCAGCGCCCGGCTTATCGCCCATACTTTGCTTTGCCTGAGCCCGGCTGAAATACGCATTATCATTAGCCGCGTTAAGCGAAATGGCTTTGTTAAGGTCCTCAATGGCGCCTTTCAGATCCTTCAACTCAATTTTAGTGATACCGCGATTAAAATAAGCCAGGTCGAAATCGCTCTTCAGCAAAATGGACTGGTTAAAATCCTCCAAAGCGGCCTGATAGCTTCTGTTGGTGTAATTACTTATGCCGCTGTTATAGAATTTTTCAGCATCCTGGCTGGGACCAAGATTGCTGGCTTTAACGCTGTCAACCTGGCCGTATGAGCTAACGAATAAACTGCAGGCCAAGACAACAAATACAAATTGTCTTTTCATATTATATATTATTAAGAGTCATGTTGTTAACCGGTTAATCTACCGGCAAAATTGAGCCATTAAATTAACATAAATTATTCACAATTTACATAAAATTTATGAGGTGATGGGTGGGTACTGAGTCATGAGAAAAAAATCACTACTGATCAACGTGATCGAATACTTCAAATGGATATTGTTCACAAGGTATACTTACGGAGCCGCAACTGTAACATTAATACTACAATTATTTTTATCCTTAATATTTATAATATATGTACCCGGACATAACTGATTTTTATACCTGTTCGCATACCCCGCCGGTGAAGACCAGGAATACGTATAAGGACTTATTCCTCCGGTCGCTGCAACCATTATCCATTCTTTGCAGCCGCAGGCTATACAGTTGGTTGTGCCTTTGGTAAATTGTCCGGTTAAAGGTGGAGGTGAAGCTATTGTGACAGTGGCTGTAACACTGCAACCTCCCGCATCACGAACAGTAACGGTGTACGTATTTGGTGCCAGGCCGGTAAGAGTAGAAACGCCGGAGGTGCCATTGCTCCAGGAATAAGTAAGCGCGCCGCTGCCGCCCGAAGCCGATACCGTGGCCGATCCATTGTTGTTTCCGCTGCATGTCGCCGGAGTACCCGTTAAACTATTTATCGAAGGAGCTGCGCTGTTACCGATGACCGCAGTAGCTGTTTTTGTACAACCCTTGGTGTCAGTCGCAGTTACGGAATATGTTCCGGGCGAAAGGCCAGTGGCTGTTTGTCCCGCGGCGCCATTACTCCATGTATAAACAAAAGCTCCTGTACCTCCACCTGTGTTAGCCACAGCGCTTCCTAAAGGATTTCCACATGAAGCGGAAGTAGGTGTAGTACTTACTGTAACAGCGGGCGGCTGAGTAACGGTGACCGAACTGATGGATAAACACCCTAAAGCATCTCTCGTTGTAACGGTATAAGTGCCCTGTGCAAGGCCACTGGCTGTCTGCGTTGAAACGCCGCTGCTCCAGGAATAGGTATAAGGAGTTGTCCCTCCGCTAACGCTTCCTGAAACCATACCATCATTTCCGCCGGTGCAGCTCACATTTGCAACTACTGTTGAAGTGGTAGTTGTACCTCCTGTATTGGTAACTACGGCAACTGAGGTCATGCTGCAGGGCTTGGCATCCGTGACTGTTATTGTATACGATCCAGCCGACAATGAGGTTATCGTACGCGCGCTGCTTCCCATACTCCAGCTATATACTTTTGTACCCGTACCTCCTGATACGGTAACAGAAGCCGAGCCCGTATTTGAGCCGCAAGGTGTTGAAACAGGAGAAACTGTAAGAGTCATTCCCGATGGATCATTAATCGTTACTGTTCTGGTGTCGGTGCAGCCGTTCTTATCAGTTACAGTAAGCGTATAAATTCCGGCAGAGAGACCTGTTGGATTCGCATTAGTTCTGCCATTGCTCCAACTATATGTATAAGGAGTTGTTCCATTCGAAACAAAGGACGTAACATTGCCATTACTATAACCTTTGCAGGTAGGATTATTCTTACTTATTGTACTTATAGCGGGAGATGGTACCTGGCTTACAACCGCTGTAGTTATTACACGGCAACCCGTACCATCCCTTACTGTGACGGTGTAGGTTCCGGGATTAAGACCCGACTGAGATTGTGTTGTTCCACCATTACTCCAACTATATGTTAAAGAACCTGTCGCACCCGAGGCTGTTACTGAAACGGTTCCAACGTTTGATACCCCGCAGGGAATTGTAGAGCCTGTTGTAGTCAGGCTCATACCCGGAGGAGGTTGTGTAATAGTTATACCTGCGGTTTTTGTACAGCCTATGTTATCAGCAACGGTAACTGTATATGTTCCGGCAGTAAGCCCATTCGCTGATGCTGAAAGGCCTCCCGCAGGCGACCAGACATAAACATAAGGCGCTCTTCCGCCGGTTACGTTCACTGTAGCACTGCCATCAGCGTAACCGGGACAGGAAATATTTGACCCATTTATAGTAGTACCCAGTGGGGTATATTGTGTTACAACAACAACAGATGTTCCTGTACATGAACCAGAATCACTCACTGTAACAGTATAAGTTCCGGCTGCAGGGTTTGAAATTGTTGCCGACGTTCCGCCTGAAGGAGACCAGGTATAATTATATGGACCTACACCACCATTCGGAGATACTGTAATACTCCCGTTTGAAGTGCCACTGCAATTGGGAGTGCCCTTGGTAATAATCGGTGCTAAATTTCCTCCTGCTACTGATAAAATCTTCACCGAATCAATAACAGTAGCGCAGGAACCTTGTGTACGCACTTGTACAGTATATGTTCCAGGCGTTAAGCCTGTGGCAGTTTGTGTTGTTTGACCTGTAGGATTCCAGATAAATGAGTATGGCGGACTGCAAAAGCCGGGATTCGCTGTCGCTGTTCCCAGAGAGCAGGTTCCGGCATCGGTATGTGTTATGTTTACAAGGTTAGTACAGGTGAGTGCGTTAAATTGTACAACAAAGCCCTGCCCTACTGTTCCCATGGTGCCCCAGTTTGAAGTGGAAGAAGTAGCGCCGCAAGCCGACACCATTCCATTATTGATTTTTACGTCGAACGTAATATTCGATGCACCGACATTATAAGAACCCAAAGAATTTAAATTCGCATCATAAAAATAAATCGCCCCCTTTGATCCCACATACACATTACCGCATAATATATCAACAGCAATACCTGAATTAATATTCGGACCTGTGTTAACTCCTCCGGGAATGGTAACTCTTTTTATAAGAGCCCCGTTACTAAGGTTTCGTTGATCCAATGAAACACCATCAGTGGTATAGAGGTAACTGCAGCCGGCCGCTATACCATTTGTACCAAGAGAATTAGGCATGTGTTCACTAAAATCAACATACGAATAATTTGTGTTGAGAGACCATAACAATGAAACAGAGGAACCGGTGATCTGGAAACACAACAACCTGTTGTGAGGACCGGATGTTGGTGTATAGGTAGTAATAGTAACGTTACTGTCGGCCGCAAGCGCATAATAATATCCATTTGGCGCCACAGTACCCGCGTAGATCTCACCGATCGTATTATCTCTTGTAACAGCTCCGAGCGTTCCATTCGCAGGATTCATAACAGCAGCCTGGGCGGTATTACCAGGATTAGCGGCACATCCACCCTGTATAAGTGTAGAGTAATTACAAGAGTACGCGAGGTTCCAGGTCTCAAAAATATCGTTATTGGTTCCTGCTCCGCAATAAAAATAATTTCTGACTCCGCCGGTATTTACACTCACCATCCCATACTGATTTCCGCCGCACACCCCAAATGCGGCCGAAGCCTGGTAATGAGTAGCCACATAACTATCGCCAGCGGGACTGACAACCAGATCTGAAACAGAATAATCACTGTTTCCTCCCTGATACTCGGTTAACTGATAGGTCCAGACCAACACTCCTGCGCTTGTATACTTTTGAATAAACTGACGAAGGTTCCAGCCCGCGGAAGCATAAGCTCCCAATATATAAACATTGTTAGCCGCATCAACACCAAGATCTACAGGCGCAAAGCTGCCAGTGGTGGGCGATACAAGCCAGGGATCAATCACCAAAGGTGATTGACGATCAAATTCTGCGAGTGCGAATGAAACTTCATTGTCGTTCAGTTTCTGAAATGAAGAAATGATTTTCTTTTCACCCTGAAAACTTACAGGAGCATGATCGAGAATATCTCCCATCGGGGTTGTGATATGGAGTGCTCCTGAGTTGTCAAGCTCCAGTCCATCAACCCCTGAGTAGTGCATAATAAAGGCTGAAGGGTCGGCTCCCACTTTTAGATGAATGGAATATTCAATTCCTTTTCTTTCGTTTCCTTTCTCCTCGTGAAATTTAAATTCAACATCTATGCCCGGGTAAACATCGTGATACAGAAGTTTGCGATATCCTTTGATGCGGCCAAAATCTCCACCGGAGAAATAGAATGGAGTTTCCTCCGTAGCTTCAACACGCGGATGAGTATTCGCGTTCTTCCAATCAATAAAAATGTTATGATAAGTGATACTTGTATTTTCCTCCCACTCCTCTTCCTTTTGGGGCTGGTACATTTTTTCCCATTCATCTTTCTGAAGCTCACCCTTGTATTCCGACTGCTCTAAAGAATAAATAAATCCCCGTTCAGTAAATAGGATCGTCGCCCCATCATATATACACCCGTAAAGCACTTCATCATCATTAACCGGATTCTTATACTGACCGTTGTTTTGTTCAAATGCCTTTATATTTCCGGGAAGGGTTTCGGCATGTCCGACCCAGTTCGCAGTGGCATTTTGAGAACGACCAATTGATGGTATTTTACTTAAACTCTGATGACGGATATTATTGGGTAATCCCAAATTAAGGGAATGGGATATGCCCATATTTTGAACCACAGATATACCTGCTTTGTTTTGAGCACGACCGGAAAAAAAGATCAGGAATAGAAAAATTAAGCCTTTGTATTTCAAAAGATATCTTATGCTATTCATTTTTAAAGATGTTATCATTGAATCCCTCCGAAACACTCTTCCTGCAGGTTAATCCATATAAAATTACTCATTAAAAGATGCAAAGACAAGTTCTGTTCCTTACTGAAATAGCGGATTTTCACCAATTTTCAATTACTTTTGATTTCTTATTCAGCAAATCTATGTATACTACAAAATCACCAACTCGCGGACATATATTGTTAATTATTGTGGCGGCGCTTGGCTATTTTGTTGATATATACGACCTCGTATTGTTTAATGTAGTGAAAAAAGCCAGCCTGGAAGCCTTGCAGTTAGGAGGACCTATGCAGGAGCATAACGAAATTCTCTTATTTAACTGGCAAATGACCGGCATGATGCTGGGCGGTATTTTGTGGGGAATATTAGGCGATAAAAAAGGAAGGCTATCGGTTTTATTCGGCTCCATTCTGCTATACTCGCTTGCGAATATTGCCAACGCTTTTGTAGCCCCCGGCGACCTCAGCACCTACTCCATCATACGATTAATAGCGGGGATCGGCCTGGCCGGTGAATTAGGAGCAGGTATCACACTGGTGGTTGAAACAATGAGCAAGGAAAATCGCGGTTACGGAACAATGATCATTGTTACATTTGGAGCATTGGGTGCCGTATTCGCCTCTATTGTTGGCAAAAAAGGCGCACTGTTCGCCAGCTTTACAAATGATATGCT
>JACPDY010000010.1 GCA_016183775.1 Bacteroidota bacterium | reverse complement strand
TATAGAAAATCAGCCGCTTAGTACTAACCTTGACAATCCCGAAGCGCTAAGCTATCTTCGCCTAACGGACGAGCAAGAAAAAGGGGATTTAGTAGTAAACCATTTTGAAAAAAGTGTCCAGTTATTAGGGGGCTAAGACAACATACATAACGGTAAAATTGTCAATGAAATAAATTTGTCGTTGGGATTATTAAAGTCCGCTTCAAATATTGTCAAAGCTGGATATATTGCAAGTCCGCTAAAAAATATATAAACAACAAAACGGTCTAATTTGTCAAGCCACTTTTCTTGAAAAATTAGCTTGTTTCGTGAAACACTTTCGTTAATGTCTATTTTAGTTATGCGTCTCATTATGCTTGCTGGTGCGCCACAATGTGGCGTATATCTCTTGCATCAAAATTAACCCTAATTTTCATAAAGGCACAAAAATAAACCCCGATCAAATGATCGGGGTTCTTTTCATTTATACTAAAAGTTATATATTACTTCAACTTCCCAATAATCAACTCGGCCAATTCAATGCCAATACGTTCCTGTGCTTCTTCAGTAGCGGCGCCGATATGCGGTGTCAGTGAAATTTTAGGGTGAGTCAATATTTCTTTGCGTGGTTTTGGTTCGTTTTCAAATACGTCGAGGCAAGCGTGAGCGACTTTTCCGGAGTTCAAGGCTGCCAGCAGATCGATCTCGTCAATAGCACCGCCGCGCGCTGCATTGGCAAGCACAACACCATTTTTCATCAACGCGAATTCTTTCGCGGTAATTACTTTTCCGCCAGGTACGTGCAGGGTAATGAAGTCCGCGTTTTTCAACAACTCGTCCATTGAGATGGTTTTAATGTTCACACTCACTTTGTTCGCGCCGGCTATTTCAATATCAATTGTCGCTTCTTTTGTGAATGGGTCAGTTGCCAGCACTTTCATACCTGTGCCTAAAGCAATTTTCGCAACGGCTTGTCCGATACGGCCAAAACCGATGATGCCGATAGTTTTACCTTTCAGTTCAACACCTTTTGCATATTTTTTCTTTAATGTATCAAACTGTGCTTCACCATTAACGGGCATCTGGCGATTACTGTCGTATAAAAAACGTACAGCATTAAATAAATGTGCGAATACCAGTTCAGCCACAGAGTGGGAGGAAGCAGCAGGTGTATTCACCACCTGTATGCCTTTGCTTTTCGCGTAATCCACATCAATATTGTCCATGCCAACACCGCCGCGGCCAATAAGTTTAAGATTAGGGCAGGCATCAATAACTTCTTTACGCACTTTTGTCGCACTGCGAACAGTGAGTCCTTCGTAGTTATTTTTGTTAATGGCGTTTGCCAGTTCTTCCTGTGCTACTTTTTCAGTGATCACAGTAAAGCCGGCTTTTTCAAGCAGGCTTTTGCCATAGGCATCAATTCCGTCGTTTGCTAAAATTTTCTTCATAGTAAGTAGGTTGTTGTTTTATTATTGAAACTATGTGTGGACCGTTCTCTTTAGAGGAACCAAAGGATAGCGGGAGATCTAAAACCTATAATTATTCTCTCTCAACAAACTCAATAGGTACACTTATCAGCTTGCTGAACTCTTCGCCTGAATCGCGCATATCTTCGTCCTGTGCTATGTAAAACCAGCGTATAAGTACTTCGTGACCTTCGTTGTAATATGTATCAAGTTGTTTTAGAATATCAAGCAAATGCTTGGCGGATGTAGAGTTGAAGTAATCCAATGAAAAATCAAAAAGAACTTTGTTGGCTTTACCGCTCTGACCTTTCTGGTAAAACAATACCGCCTGGTATTGTTCCAGCCATTTTACAATAGGTTCGTAAAATTTGCCCGCATTTTCCGGCCGTGATTCACCCGCAATTTCAAATTTATTGTTAACCGGATCCAATATAACTTTAGGTGCAAATTCCGTTTGTTCGATAATATATGCGTCCATACCTGATTCTGTTTATGTTGTGTACTTTATACTACTGAGCTAACTTGTGTTTTTAAAATGTAGAAAGAAATTTTATCCTGAACGGGAATAAATGTGTACTCCAGTTTGTTCCCCGACTTGATCGCCATATCAATAATTCCCAAGCCAGCCCCTCCCTTCACCGATATTTTTCCTTCGGCCAATATATCGCGGTATACTTTTTTAATATTCTCCTTGTCAAGCGCGTTTACCTGGTCGATCATCTGTTTTAAATTATCCACCTGGTTATTGTAAATGTAATTACCCGAAACAACAAAGTAATTTTTATCATTTTTTCCAAGCAGAAAAAGTGAAGGCTGTAATCCCTTTTCTTCCACCTCCGAATGACGGGTGATGTTTTCGAGCGACTCAACAATAATGTTGTAAACCTTCTTTTTTGTAAGCAACTCTTCCTTTTGAAAACCAACGGAGTCGTTTTTTACACCTTTAAGTATGGCATTAATCAGTTCAGGAGTTACATCCCCCAGATAAGCAAGAAGAATTTGCTGGTCTGACATCAAACTGTAAGCATGCTCAATGAACTCAGAGTCGTTATTCATAAGGTCAAAATGAGGTATCTGTCACTAATATGGCAAATGTAATAGTTTTTTTTCAAAAAACACATTCCGGGAATTTCTAACTAATTCTCTTATAGAGAGTTGTTTTCCTCAACTTCGCTGTTACAAATCTGATGAATATATAAAGAACCCTATTTTAAGAGATCCGGTCTTCGTTTTTGAGTGCGTTCGAGGGCCTTTGCGGCCCGCCATTGTTCTATTTTCTCAAAATTGCCTGAAAGTAATATTTCAGGAACTTTCCGACCCATAAAATCCGCCGGTCGTGTATAAACAGGTGGGGCAAGCAAGCCATCCTGAAAGGAATCGGAGAGGGCAGAGGTCTCATCGGATATAACTCCCGGGATTAAGCGTATGATGGCATCCGAAATGATGGCGGCTGCAAGTTCTCCCCCGGATAATACGTAATCCCCTATTGAAATTTCACGTGTTATATAGTGTTCCCGCACTCTTTCGTCAATACCCTTATAATGACCGCATAAAATAATGATGTTTTTGAGTGTGGACAGGGTATTGGCGATCTTTTGACTGAATAATTCCCCATCCGGTGATGTGTAAATCACCTCATCGTATTTTCGCTGGGATTTCAGATGTTCAATACACGCAACAATAGGTTCGATCATCATTACCATACCCGCACCTCCGCCAAACTGGTAATCATCAACTGATTTGTGTTTATTTGTTGAATAATCACGTAAATTGATAAAATTGACTTCCGCCAACCCTTTAGAAATTCCACGTTTTAAAATAGAATGTTCGAATGGACTTGCTATTAATTCGGGGTGAATGGTGATAATATCAATGCGCATTGTACAAACCTACATTTTTCGGTTAAGTTATACAATGAAATCTATGGTATTTCTATTGTCAGATGTTAGTTGTAAGTTCACTAAAAACGTATAACAACAAATGAGAACCAACAACCATAATAATTTTGTTATTAAACAGAAAAGATTAAATTTGTAATAGAAGCAATAAAGCTAAATTTCATGTCGGATAATGCCTCCCTGTTGACCGTTGATGAAGTGTTGAAGGTCTATAACACCCCTTTACTTGAATTGATCTATAAAGCGGCTACTGTGCATCGCATGCATAATGATTCCGCGGAAGTACAGGTAAGTTCGCTGATTTCCATTAAAACAGGAGGCTGTTCTGAAGACTGCTCTTATTGCCCCCAGGCAGCCCGTTACCATACAGATATTGATGTTCATAAATTAATGACGGTTGACCAGGTAAGAAAAGCCGCGCAAAAAGCAAAAACGGGTGGAGCATCCCGCTTATGTATGGGAGCCGCATGGCGCGAAGTTCGTGATAACAGTGATTTTGACCGTGTACTGGAAATGGTAAAAGCAGTGAACAGCATGGATATGGAGGTTTGCTGTACACTCGGTATGTTAACTGAGTTGCAAGCCCAAAAGCTTTCCGATGCGGGTTTGTATGCTTACAACCATAACCTTGATACATCAGAAGAAAATTACAAGAGTATAATCACAACACGAACCTACGACGACAGGTTGAATACAATAAAAAACGTGCGAAAAGCCAAAATTACAGTATGTTCGGGAGGTATTATTGGAATGGGTGAATCGGTTGAGGATAGAGTTAAAATGCTTGTAACGTTGGCCAATATGAAGCCCCGGCCCGAATCGGTTCCGATCAACGCTCTTGTGCCGGTTGAAGGAACTCCCCTTGAAGATCAGCCTCTTGTACCAATATGGGATATGGTGCGGATGATATCCACCACACGTATTGTTATGCCCAAAACAGTGGTTCGTTTGTCGGCCGGCCGCACTCAGATGTCGGCTGAAGGCCAGGCATTATGTTTTATGGCAGGCGCGAATTCAATTTTTGCAGGTGATAAGCTACTTACAACTCCCAACCCTGATTTTAATGCTGATAAAGAGTTATTTAATATATTAGGTTTAACCGCATGCGAACCTTTTAAGAACAGTCAGCGTATAAAATCAAAATCAACCGGAATATTACAGAATTGAAATTTACCCGTAAAATCATATTGACCGTTTTGATGGCGGCGAGTGCGCTCGGAGCTTTTGCACAGGCAACCGGTTATTACCAAACACTTGATCGCAAGTTCAAGAAGTATTTTGTGGGTGTTTCCTATGGTGCCGGTACCGCAAGCTGGTTCTCGAACCTTGGCAGTTCTGAATTGTATGATAATAATGGTACAGTGATCCGTTCGGGCGACATGCGCTTCCGGGCCAAAAACCCCACAAGAATGCTAAACCTGGAGGTATCGGCTCCTGTTATGGCTGTTCGATTGGGTTTGGGAGTCAGTTTCGAAAATTTTTATCTTGATAAACTTACTTTGCGCAGCAATACCCCTGGTGCTGATGGCGCAATTGTAGTATATGATGAGAGTTTCCGTTTCGAAAAATTTTATGGACAGGTAGAAGTGCCGTTTAATTTTGAAACAAATAAATCATATTCATTTGGCTTTAAAGGCCACATAGGGTATTTCGGATTTTCAGGGGTTAAGCATTTTAACTTTTTTGGGGATGAACACCTGGCGCGTACCTTTTTTACCAATTTAGGACTGGTAGGCGATTATAAAATATTGGCACACACTTATTTTTATATGAACCCCGCATTCGAATATAAATATTTCAAAAACTCTCCCGAAGAAGCTCCCAGCGAGATCAAACACAATATCTTTTCCTTCAGCATTTCCGGAGGATTTCGTTTTGACGTATCAAGGGAATAAGCCTACCTTCGCTTTATGCAAACTCAGCACACAGCGGCCGCTGCTAACTCAGCTTTAAAAAAACAATTGGATAAACGGTTGTCGGATAACAGCCTGAGATCATTGCGTATATCCTCTGCCGATAGTATTGATCTTTGCTCGAACGATTACCTCGGTTTTGCGGGATCCGCGGAGCTTAATTCGTTAATTGAGTCTCAACCTGTTTCTGATGAACACCGTTTGAATGGTTCAACAGGCTCGCGTTTGCTTACAGGCAATTCAGCTTTGGCTGAAGATTTGGAAAAAAACATAGCCAATTATCATAAAGCGGGAAGCGGTTTGATCTTTAACTCAGGGTACGATGCCAATGTTGGATTATTTTCCTGCATTGCACAACGTAACGATACAATTTTGTATGATGAACTGAGCCATGCCTCAATCATTGACGGTATTCGCCTGAGTTATTCCAATTCATTTAAGTTCAGACATAACGACACAGATCACCTGGAAGAACTTCTGAAAAAAGCTGTCGGAACTGTTTATGTGGCTGTTGAATCTGTTTATTCCATGGATGGCGACTTTGCGCCGCTTCAGGAAATTGCCGGCTTGTGTAAAAAATATAATGCTGCTTTAATTGTTGACGAAGCGCACGCTACAGGTATTTTTGGAAAAGGAGGAGAGGGTAGAGTGGTGGAGCTTGGAATTGAAAATGACGTGTTTGCGCGCATGCACACATTTGGAAAAGCATTAGGGTGTCACGGCGCAATTGTATTGGGAACCGATCTGTTAAAACAATACCTGGTTAATTTTTCCAGACCATTCATTTATTCCACTGCATTGCCGCAGCAAAGTTTACTTGCTGTTAAATACGCTTACGGATTTCTGGAAAATAATATTCAACGTATTACACAGCTAAAAAATAATATTCACTTTTTCAGGGAAGAGGGAAAAAAGATAAAGGGGTTAAGGCTCATAGAGAGTGATAGCGCTATTCAATCTATACTCATTGGCGGTAATACCGAGGCTAAACAGGCTGCCAATACTTTGCAAACTGCCGGATATAATGTTAGGCCGATCCTAAGTCCGACTGTTGCCGCGGGAAGTGAGCGCTTAAGGATATGCCTGCACAGTTTTAATACGGAGAAAGAAATCACAGGATTATTGCAAGCAATTGAATTATTGATCCCATCACCGGCACAGATTAACAAATGAGAAAGATTTTTGTAACCGGTATTGGTACGGATGTTGGGAAAACCATTGTGTGTGCGGTTTTGACTGAAGCGCTTAAAGCGGACTACTGGAAGCCCGTACAATGCGGCACAGAGCCGTTAACCGATTCGCAATTAGTTAATCGTTTACTGACTAATATTACCTCCAAGGTTCATCCCGAAGCGTATTGTTTTAAACAACCGGTGTCGCCTCATGCTGCAGGAGAGCTGGAGGGAGTCAGAATTGATCTGAAAAAAATTGTACTGCCCCAAACCAATAATTCTGTATTGATCATTGAAGGGGCTGGAGGTCTGATGGTGCCGCTGAATGACACCGATCTCGTTGCAGATATGATAAGTCATTTACAAGCCGAAGTCATTGTTATAAGCAGCTTTTACCTTGGTAGCATCAATCATACACTGTTAACCTGCAACGAATTAAAAAGAAGAAATATTCCGGTTACAGGTATTGTTTTTAATGGTGAGTTTAATAAAGCTTCCGCTGATATTATTTTAAAGCAAACCGGTTTAAAAAAATTGGGAACTATTGCTCACGAAACGAACCTGGATAAAAATACAATTACCCGTTACGCATCTCAATTTGAAAAGGTAGTATGAGTCTTGTTGAAAGGGATAAAGCGATCATCTGGCATCCGTATACGGATGAGAAATTGTATGGAACACCTATCCCCATCATTTCAGCGAAAGAAACTTACCTGTTTGATGAGCATGGGAAAAAATATATTGACGCCATTTCTTCCTGGTGGACAAACATTCACGGGCACTCGCATCCGCATATTGCCCAAAAAGTAGCTGAGCAGGTAAAAAAACTCGATCATGTAATCTTTTCCGGCTTTACGCATGAACCGGCGGTTTTGCTGGCGGAAAAGTTATTGCATCGGCTTCCATCCGGCCAAAAGAAAATATTTTATTCCGACAATGGCTCAACCGCTGTTGAAGTGGCACTTAAAATGGCTTTTCAATATTGGTACAATAAAGGCCAAAAGCGAACGAAAGTTCTCGCCTTTAAAAATGGGTATCACGGGGATACATTTGGGGCAATGGCTGTGAGCGGACGGAGTGCCTTTACCAAACCTTTTAACGATCTTTTATTTGAGGTTGTTTTTATAGATATACCAACTTCGGTTTTAGGGTTAGATGGTTTCAGGTTTCAGGTTTCAGGTTTGAAGGAACAGGTTGCCTCATTTATTTTCGAGCCACTCGTACAGGGTACAGCCGGTATGGTCATATACGAGCCGGATGTTCTTAATGAAATGTTAGCTGTTTGTAAGGACAATAATATTATTACTATCGCTGATGAAGTGATGACAGGTTTTGGGCGGACGGGAAAGTTTTTCGCCACAGATCATTTATCAAATAAGCCTGACATTTTTTGTTTATCAAAAGGGTTGACAGGAGGCACTATGGCTATGGGTGTAACATCATGTACGCAACAATTGTTTGATGTATTTCAGGGTGGAGATAATTCAAGATCACTTTTTCACGGACACTCTTACACGGCCAATCCCATTGCCTGCTCTGCAGCTTTAGCCAGTCTTGAAGTTTTTGAGCAAAATGATGTATTTGCAGACATCACCCGAATTACTGAGCAACATAAAAAATTTGTTTTGAAGATAGATGCAAACAAAAAAGTGAAACAGGTGAGAAGCAGAGGAACTATATTGGCTATTGAATTAAATTCGGGTGAAGAAACATCGTACTTCAATACCATAAGGCTAGAGGCATATAACTTTTTCATCAGTAAAGGTATTTTAATGCGGCCATTGGGGAATATTATTTATGTGATGCCGCCCTATTGCATTTCAAATGATGATTTGAATTATATTTATGACTCAATCCAAGAATTCCTGGAAACTTTGTGATAAAAAAAAACATTGAAGAATATTTCAGTAAAGGCATTAAGTATGTTTGATAATCCTCGAATGTTTGTAAAATTATATTGTTTTCCTGCGTGCTGGCCTCGACAAAACGCGATGCCGAGTTGCCTTGTGCGGCAGGAATCGTTTTGTCTTGATTTCCCTGCCTGTAGGCAGGTTTTGTTACTTTTCTTCATCAAGGAAGAAAAGTAAGTACACTATTTATTTGCTTTAAGTAAGGTTATGCTATTCAATACCCGTAAAGATCTCGTTTTTATAATCCTCGCGGGTATTTTCATTACCAACGCTGTTGTCGCCGAATTAATCGGAGCTAAACTCATTATGCTGGGGCCATTTGTAATGAGCATAGGTATAATTCCCTGGCCCATTGTTTTTTTAACTACCGACATTATCAATGAATACTATGGCCGCAGTGGTGTGCGTAAATTGTCATTTATAACAGCCGGACTTATCGCTTATGCCTTTGTGATCCTGTTTTTTGCTATGCAGGTAAAAGCCGCTCCTATAGAAGCCTCTGTTACTGATGCTAATTTTAACGCTGTATTCGGACAAAGTATGTGGATAATAGTCGGAAGTATTGTCGCGTTCCTTACATCTCAGTTTGTTGATGTATTTGTATTCTGGCTTTTGCGCGACAAAACAGGAGGCAAAATGATATGGCTTCGGACAACAGGTTCAACCATTGTTTCGCAATTGATCGATACATTTGTGGTATTAGGTATCGCCTTTTGGCTGCCCGGTAAAATGACTACGGCTGTTTTTATAAATACAGCTTTAACGGGCTATTCTGTTAAGCTTGTAATAGCGATAGTTTTAACACCACTCATTTATTTGATACATTTCTGGATCGATAAATATTTGGGTGATAAAGAAGCGCATCAAATAATTAAGCAATCGGCACAGGAATCGTTGCATCATAAAGTTATAGAGTAATAAAAAACGTCTTTTTGACATAAAGGTTTAACCGGCAGGTTTTGTTACTTTTCTTCATCAAGGAAGAAAAGTAAGACTCAATTTCAGGTATTATCTTTAATATTTTAGATTCCATATGCATTTTATAGGAAAACGGATAAGTATCCTCGATAATGAAAATAAATTAAGTATTGTCATTTTTTCAAACCGCAGCCGTTTAAAAAATGTATTGCTCATCGGTTGGATGATAACCTTTACCGTTTGCGGACTAATGGCTATACCTGAGTTCATGCATGCCGCTGACCGCGATCGTAAACTATTCTGGCTGGTATTTATAAGTTTCTGGACTTATTTTGAACTGGTTGTTTTAAAAGCGGTTTTATGGCGTTTACGCGGTAAAGAAAAAATTGTAATAACAAAAGATGCTGTTAAAATAATGCGCGATGTAACCGGACTGGAGCGCTATAAAGAATACAGGGTGGATCAGATAAGCAATTGGAAGCGGGTTGAGGTGAATTCAAACAGCATACTGAGCAGTTACGAAAACGCCTATTGGTTTGTTGGAGGCGAACGTATAGCGTTTGATTATTATGGCCGTGAAGTAAGGATCGGCAGCCAGTTGAACGATGAGGAGACGGGAGAGTTATTGGGAAAGATCAAGCATTATTTCAGTAATATCATTTGACTTTATTTCACAATTTTAGGTGGATTGAAAATATTTGAGTACTATTTAAATACTTTTTCTATCTTTGTAACTCAAATGACAAACAAGTTAAATAACAACTGGTGGTGGCTGTCTCGTTAAGGGGAACAGCAATTTGTTATCATAACATAACTATATAACCGAAAGGCCTGCTGTTCAACCAGTGGGCTTTTTGTTTTTAGTAAGCTTAAATAAGCATGAAATACAAACTACATACGCGGCACAAACGATTATTAACGGATATATTTACTCCTGTGAGTATCTATTTAAAGTTGCGTGATAAATTTCCGAACAGTATTTTATTAGAGAGTTCGGATTATCATGGAAATGAAAATAGTTTTTCTTTTATATGTTGTAACCCGATAGCGGAGATCAAAATAGAGAATGAAGTGATCACAGAGCGATTTCCGGACGGAAAGATAACAAGGACCCAGATAACAGATAAAATCATTGTTCCGGATTTTATAAAAAGCTTTGCTGGTAAATTTGAAACAGATAAAACTGATTTTAAGTTCATCAGTAATGGACTGTTTGGCTATACTGCCTATGATTCTGTTCGCTATTTCGAAGATATTGAGCTTAATTGCAAAAAGAAACCCGAAACACAAATTCCCGATGTTATATATGGTGTATACCAATTTGTGATCGCCATTAACCATTTTAAAGATGAAGCTTTCTTGTTTGAACATACCTGCGATGGCCTGAAAAACGACTTTTCCATTGAGCATATTGAGTCGTTCATGGCAAATAAAAATGTGGCCCAATTCAGATTTTCAACGGATGGGAAAGAAGGATCGAATATGTCGGATGACAATTATGTTCGGATGGTGAAGAAGGGTAAACAAGAGTGCAAGCGGGGAAATGTATTCCAGGTTGTATTATCCCGTGAGTTCATGCAGTCGTTCAAAGGAGACGAGTTTAATGTCTATCGTGCATTGCGTTCTGTCAATCCCTCCCCGTATTTATTTTATTTTGATTACGGCAGTTTTAAAATTTTCGGTTCATCGCCTGAAGCGCAGTTAGTGGTGCATAATAATGTAGCTGAGATACATCCCATTGCCGGAACTTTTCGCCGGACCGGCGATGATAATACCGACAGGGAGCTTGCTGAAAAATTACGTGAGGATAAAAAAGAAAAATCAGAGCACGTAATGCTTGTAGACCTGGCCCGGAATGATCTGAGCCGCAGCTGTACGGATGTTAAGGTGGATGTGTTCGCTGAAACCCAGTTTTTTTCTCATGTCATACACCTTGTTTCAAAAGTAATCGGGAAATTAAAAAAGGGAACAAATGGTACCCG
>JACPDY010000009.1 GCA_016183775.1 Bacteroidota bacterium | reverse complement strand
CATAAAACCCTTGATGAAGTAAGTGACTTTATTACACTTGAACTTAGCAACCTCACAGAACAAAGCATAAAAAAAACATGTGGATTTGGGTATGTTTTTTCAAATATAAATTGGACTAATTAATATTTATAATTGGTATTAGATTTGCGCCAATGAAGGATTTTTCCTCTGTTTTTTTTGCCGTTTTTTATGTGGGAATTGGTTTTTCCTTTTCACAAAGCCGGATCGTTATTAGTGACGATGCCTATATGGTTGTGAGTAACAGCGCTTGCGTTGTGCTCGAAAATAGTTCAACCAATGCGCTCTCTACAGCGGGAACAGGAGGAAATATTATATCCGAGGCTGAATCGAACAGAATAAAATGGAATATCGGAACCAGTACCGGCACTTACACCATTCCTTTTACAAAATCGGCAGGTAATAAAATACCCCTTATTTTTGATATCACATCGGCAGGTGTTGGTTCTGGAAATGTTGTGTTCTCTACCTATGCAGGACCGGATTGGGATAATTTAACCTATAAACCGGGAGATGTAGCCAATATGATCGCGGTGTGCTGCGCGAACAATTCGGCCAATGTTATTGACCGGTTCTGGATCATTGATACGGCGGGATATACGACCAACCCAACTGCAACTATAACTTTCACATACCTGGATGGCGAATGGAGTGCTGCGGGTAATTCCATTACCGAATCTGCATTATTTGCACAACGTTATAATACCGGTATTCCCGGCTGGGCAGATTGGTACGGCTCTTTTTTAACGGCCAACACCGGTTCCAATACGGTATCAAGCGGCAGCGTTACCCCTTCTAATTTATTCAGGTCTTGGACGCTGGTAGATCAGGATTCGCCATTACCAATTGAATTGCTACATTTTAATGTGACTTGCAAAGGCGGCGATGAACTGTCTTTTACATGGTCTACCGCAAGTGAAACAAATAATAGCTATTTTACTTTGGAGGGTCGGGATGATGCGAAAGGATGGATCAATATGGGTCAGGTTGCCGGAGCCGGAAATTCAACTTCATTAATTAAATACAATAAAACCGTAAAAAATAAATATGCCTGTAAATACTTCCGTCTTAAGCAAACAGATTTTGATGGGAAATATGAGTATTCAACAATTGTTGCGAAAAATTGTGATCGTGATGGTTTCACAGGAACGGGAAATGGAACATTATTGACTTTTCCAAACCCATCTAACGCCGGAGAGAGTATATATGTTCAGTTATCTGGTCTGGTCAGTAAAGCACAGGTACTTGTAGTTTTAATGGATGTAATTGGTCAAACTGTTTATTCCAAAGTAACTTTAAGTGATTCTAGTGGTGGTGTGCTTGAAGCGGTTGATCATACACTTCAGCTTGCTCCGGGAGTGTATACGGTTATTGGTTTAACGCAGAATGCAATTTATAATAAGAAAATTATTATCAGATAAAGTAAACAGAAAAGAATTAACTGACAATAGAATGAAGAAGCATTGCGCACATATATTTAGCATAGTTGCTTTTTTGTATGCTACTGCGCTGAATTCCTTCGGACAAAATGTTGGCATAAATGCCACGGGTGCTGAAGCGGATACTTCCGCTGGTCTCGATGTTAATTTCACAAATAAAGGATTACTCATACCACGCATTGCTTTGATCGCAACAGGTGATGCTGCAACAATCACAAGACCAGCAACCGGTTTAATGGTTTACAACCCCGGGACAGGCGGGCTTGCCCCGGCGGGTTATTACTATAATGCGGGTACGAAAGCAGCTCCTAACTGGACTAACTTTATTGCCAATAACTGGAAAATTACAGGTAACTCAGGCATGGTTGATGGTACTAATTTTATTGGTCCTACTGATAGTGTCGCATTTAATTTTAGGGTTAAAAATATTAAATCAGGATTAATAGATCCGGCAGGGGCAACTTTTTTTGGATACAAAGCGGGGCTTGTGAATAATGATATAACCAATACGGGTGTAGGTTATATGGCCCTTTATTCGGTAACTGATGGTGCAGGCAATGGAGGGGCCAATACTGCGATTGGCTATCAGGCACTTTATCTGAACACGGCTAAAAATAATACTGCCGTTGGATACCTGGCTTTACGTGCAAATACCACCGGACAGTATAATACAGCGGCCGGGCCGGCAGCACCCAGGCGTAGTACAGTGGGGAGCTACAATACAGCTTCCGGTCCTTCTGCATTAACCAGGAATACAACCGCGAATTATAATACCGCAGTAGGGGTTCAGGCCCTTACTAATGACACTTCGGGAAGCGGAAACACCGCTGTCGGATATCTTTCTCTCCCGGCTCATAGAAATGGAAACTACAATACCGCCGATGGATACCAAACACTTAACGCGACAACCACAGGATCGGAAAATACCGCTTTTGGATTTTTTGCTCTTAAGGTGAATACTACAGGAAGCTATAATACTGCTATAGGAAGGGAAGCAGATGTTACGGTCAACAATCTGACAAAGGCAACTGCTATCGGATATAAAGCTAAAGTTCCATCCAGTAGTAGCTTTGTGATCGGGGGCAAAGGCGCTGATTCTGTTTTGGTAGGAATTGGGCTCACTACTCCTAAAAATTCTTTGACCGTTTCAGGAAGTATAGCTGGAAAATACAGGGAAGGAAACACAGTAACGATGGATGCGGCAGATTTTTTTGTCAACCTTACAGCTGCGGGTGGTTCAACTTTGCCCACTGCGGTAAGTGTTACTGCGGGGACACATGTAATTATCCGAAACTCAACGGCTGCTGCAATTACACTGAGTGCATCAGGGACGGATACAATGTGTAATATTGGTGTAGGTTGCGCTCAAACAAGTGTTAGTATACCGGCATATAGTGTTGTACATTATACTTCGGATGGAACGAGTGTTTGGATGGGGTGGTAATATTATTATCGCGGGATAGTGTACATTTTTTGTGAAATAGAAAAATGGAAAGTAAAGTATCAGGATTTAAGAAAATTGCAAATGTTGAATTGATAATGCAATAGAGAATGAAAATTTGCGGCACATCTGTATTACTTGTTTTTGTGCTTTGCTTTATATCTGTATCAGATCATAAGGCTCAAAGTGTTGGCATTAACAGCATCGGTGTGGTGGCAGATTCTTCAGCAGGTCTTGATATTGATTTTACGAACAAGTCTTTACTTATTCCCCGGGTTGCTTTAGTTAGGTCCACTGATGCAGCTACCATTACTAGACCTGCTACAGGTTTGTTAATTTACAATACAGGTACAGGGGGGCTTAGCCATACCGGCTTTTTAAATAATACCGGTACAAAGGCAAGTCCTCGTTGGGGCGTCATTTCAAATAGCTGGTCAGCAACAGGTAATCCTGGCACTCTTAGCGGAACTAATTTTATTGGCACAACAGACAGTGTTGTACTTAATTTTAAAGTAAACAATTTCAGAGGTGCAACATTAGATACCACAGGTAATACATTTTTTGGGTACAAGGCCGGACATAAGGATAGTTCGAGTACGCAGAGTCCTACAATTGGGATCGGCCATAAAGCGCTTTATTCACCAAAGTTCGGCAATATGGTGGCGATTGGCTATTTTTCACTTTCTTGTACTATTCCATTGTTTGGTATTACAGCTGTCGGGTATCGCACGCTTACCTGTAATCATAGGGAAAACGCTACCGCTATTGGTGCGGACGCGCTTTTCAATAGTACAGATGGAAATTATAATACCGCTATAGGAGCCGAAGCAATGTATGGCAATACGCTTGGATTTTATAATACAGCAGTTGGATACAGGGCACTATATACACAAACAACAAACCAGGGATTAGATAATGCCAGTGGCGCTTTCGCGCTTTATTCAGCTAATGGGACTGGCTTAAACAATACTGCTGAAGGGTTCAGGGCTTTATATACGAATACAAGCGGGACATATAATACAGCCTTTGGAGATAGTGCCCTTTTTACAAACTTAACCGGGTCAAATAATACCTGTATTGGACAGGGAGCTGATGTAACAGCTAACAATTTTAGTAATGCAAATGCTATTGGTTACAATGCGAAAGTAAGTTGCAGTAATTGTTTAGCATTGGGTGGTACCGGTGCTGATGCGGTGAATGTTGGTGTAGGTGTTACAACTCCACTGAGTACGCTGACAGTTTCTGGAAGTATTGCAGGAAGATACAGTGCAGGAAATACAGTAACGATGACAGTAAGGGATTGCTTTATAAAGCTGACAGGAGCCGGCGCTTCAACACTTCCGGCTGCAAGTACTGTTGCCTCGGGGACAATGGTCATAGTTTCAAACACAACCGCTGCGGCCATTACATTAAACCGTTCCGGAACTGATACAATGTGTAATATTGGTGTTGGGTGTGCGCAAACCAGTGTAAGTATCCCTGCATATACTGCTGTAAGGTATACTTCAGATGGGATTTCGGTATGGAATGGATGGTAATAGTTTGTAAAAAAAGCATTTTGAATAAAAGAGATGTAAACAGAATAGTGAAATTTTGATCGGATAATTTTAATTTGAATAGAGATATACATACACGAACAATGGTGAAAACAATTTACATTCATTTGTTTTTTGTATTTGCAATTTGTTGTGTGCTAGGATCAGGTATGCTGGCACAGAATATTGGTATCAATGCTACCGGTGCGGCAACCGATAGCTCTGCCGGTCTTGATATTGATTTCACCAACAAAGGCCTGCTTATTACTCAGGTGGCATTGACAGCCACAGGCGATGCAACTACAATACCAAGGCCGGCAACCGGCTTGTTAATATATAATCTGGGCACAGGCGGACTTTCGCCGGCAGGGTATTATTATAATTCGGGAACAAAAGCCGCTCCGGCCTGGATCGACTTTTCTACAAACAATTGGAAAACAACAGGTAATTCAGGCACAAGTAAAACAACGAACTTTATCGGTACTACCGATAGTATCGCATTGGATTTTAAGGTAAATAATTTTAAAGCAGGACGAATAGATCCTGCAGGTGCAACATTTTTGGGATATAAAGCAGGGTTTGATAACAATGATCGAACCAATACAGGTGTTGGATATAAGGCCCTGTATTCTGTAACAGATCCTGATGTTGGAGGTTTACCCGGAAACGGAGGGGCCAATACCGCAGTGGGTTATAAGGCCCTTTATTCCAACCTTTCAAAATACAACACAGCATTTGGCTATCTCGCCCTTTATTCAAATACCACCGGATCTTATAATACAGCTGTTGGAGACAATGCTCTTTATACAAATACAATTGGAAGTTATAATACAGCAGTAGGATCTTCCGCATTATTCTCAAATGTTGGTGGAAACTATAATACGGCAAACGGTGCCAGGGCGCTGCAATCTAATATGTCCGGAGATGGAAATACTGCAACAGGCTATTATGCGCTTTTTGGCAATACAATAGGAAGTTATAATACAGCATGTGGAGATTCTGCACTTTTTTCGAATACTACCGGATCAAAAAATACAGCTTTTGGTTATAGGGCACTTCGTACAAATGGTACAGGCTCATATAATATCGCAATTGGAGCGAATGCTGATGTAACTGCAAGCAATCTTAATAAATCTACGGCGATCGGATATAATGCAAAAGTAGGATGCAGCAATTGTCTCGTATTGGGAGGTACGGGTGCGGATGCTATAAAAGTTGGAATAGGTACTACCACGCTTCGCAGCACCCTGTCGGTTGCAGGTGGTATAGCAGGTAAATACAGGGAAGGGAACACAATAACAATGACCTCAACAGATCTGTTCATTAAACTTACGGGAGCCGGTGGCTCAACACTTCCTGCTGCAAACAGCATCGCGGCGGGAACAGTTGTAATAATTACCAATACCACAGCCTCGGCAATTACGTTAAGTTCATCAGGCGCTGATACAATGTGTAAAAATGGTTTCGCATGCGGTTCAACAAATGTTAGTATTGCAGCATATACCGCTGTGAGCTATGTTTCTGATGGTACTTCGGTTTGGTATGGCTGGTAGTATTTGTAGTATAAAGTAGGGAATAAGCCCGTTTATTTCAAAAAGCCAGAAAAGAGGGATAAATAAGTAAATTTGATCATTACATTTGAGACTTATGGTTCGATTATTTTTGGCCTCACCGTATATAGTTCATTCAATATTCTTTTTTGTTTTTTTTAATATTTTCATAGGTGGATTCTCTCAAACATATATGGGCATTCCTTCCTGGGTTAAAATTGAAAATCTTAAGGAAACAGGAGTTGATCCCAAAAGTATAAAGGAAGGATATTATTACGTTTTAATCGATGAGCAATTTAATACGGTTTTAAAGCATGATTTTTATCACTATGCTACTAAGGCCGTTTCAGAAATAGGGCTTGACTTTACCTCTCAGATTGAAATAGAATTTGATCCTTCATATCAAAAAGTACAAATACATTACATTCGAATTTATAGAGGGGGCAACATTATTGATCGGACAAATTCATCTGGTTTGAAATTATTGAAGGAGGAGACAGAGCGTAGAAACGGTATTATAAATGAAAACAACACGCTTTATGCAAATTTAAGTGACATCAGAAAGGGCGATATCGTAGAATATGCCTATTCTGTTGTTGGACGTAATAATATCTTCAATAATTACTTCAGTTATAATTTTGGTTTTGCATATTCTGTTCCGGTTGGAAGGATATGCAGATACTTACTAATTGATAAAACCACACAACTTTCAATACTAAATAAGAATTGTGAGCTTAAACCGGAAATTGCCGAAGCGAAATATATAACATATTCGTGGAGCGTCATCAATTCTTCAATAATTAAGTTAGAGGATAACACGCCTTCCTGGTTTGACCCTTACCCATGCGTTCAAATCTCAAATTGCAAAGATTGGCGGGAAGTTAAGCAATGGTATAAATCACTTTTTAC
The DNA here is from genome assembly GCA_016183775.1 of Bacteroidota bacterium. Taxonomy (NCBI): domain Bacteria; kingdom Pseudomonadati; phylum Bacteroidota; species Bacteroidota bacterium. The sequence continues at coordinate 9,907 of JACPDY010000009.1, read as the reverse complement.
AATAAAAAAATATGATGACACTAAACTGAAAATAATAATTGATTCTGTAAAAAAGCAATATCACGGAAATATCGACGAGCAAATTTCTTCATTAGTTGATTTTACTCAGAACCATATTCGGTATTTAGGAAATACTGCCGGAATTTATTCCCATCAACCTCATCAGCCCGATTATGTAATAGAAAACAGGTATGGCGACTGTAAAGATAAGTCACTTTTTCTATGTGAATTACTGAAACAGATTGATATTAAATCGTTCCCTGTACTTCTTAATACTGAAAAAACGAAAAGTGTAAGAACAGACAATCCATCCTTGCGTGAATTTAACCATTGTATTCTGGCAATTGAATTTGAAGACAGGTTGTATTTTATTGATCCCACTTACTCTTTTCAACGGGGAAATTTTAAAAATAAAAAGATTTCTAATTATACGACAGGTTTTATATTAAATAATAATGAAAATGGATTTATTGAAATTCCATCAGATACAACAAGTAAAATAGTTATTTCAGAAAATTTTGATATAAATAGTGAGAGTAAAGATGCAATCCTTACTGTTAAATCGACTTATACTGGTATCGAGGCCGATAAAGTCCGATATACTTTGGCAAATAATTCTCTTGTCGATATACAGGAAAACTACCGCACTTTTTATCTTAAGTATTGTGCTCAAGTCAATGTTTTGGATACACTTATTGCCAGTGACAGTGAATCTATAGATGAAATCATCGTGTCGGAACGCTATCTGCTTAAAAAATTTTGGTCAAAGAATGATTCTTCAAGTACAAAGATTCAAAAGGACTTTATGCCATATATTTTAAATGAAAGAATATTATACGTGTCAGATAATATAAGAAAGCAACCACTTGCAATATCTTATCCTGTAAATATTATTCAAACTATAAATATTAACAAGGCAGAAGGCTGGAGTATCGAAAGTAAAACCATTCAGGATGATAATAAATTTTTTCATTATTTCTATAAAGCAACTGTAAATGGCAGTTTACTTAGTCTCAATTATAAATACCTCTCAAAGATTAGCGATATTAACCCAGAAGATTATACTGAGTATAAATCAAAAGTTGATTTTGTTAATACAAATATTGTAATGTCGGTTTCTGCAAATGATGTCAATGCAAAAGTGTATGGATTTAACTGGTTGCTTATGCTCACAAGTTTAGTTTCGATAATTTTCTCATCGATTTTATGCTATCAATTATATAAGAGGCCGTATGTAAGTAAATTTGAAAAAAAATATGATCAAATTGGGGGGTGGTTGGTTTTGGTTGGATTGGGAATTATATTCACTCCAATCGTTCTTTCGTATGAAGTAGTTAAATTATATTCAGATGAAATAAGTATTAATTATTTCTATTTCTTTTTTGATAAATCTTCAGAGTATTATCAGCCTTTGAAAGGATACTATGTTATTGTTGAAAATCTTGGCAATATGTTTTTGATAGTTGCCAGCATACTTATAATAGTTCTTTTTTTTAAGAAAAAAAGTTCCTTTCGTGTTTATTACAGCGGATATAGAATATTCAATCTTGCTTTTTTGATAATTGATCTTATTTTAATCTATGGATTTGTAGATACTCCTGTGAGTGCAGAGGACAAGATTTTAATAAACACTGAAATGGCCTCAGTCGCGAAAATGTTTGTGCAGACATGTATCTGGGTGCCGTATATTTTATTCTCAGATAGAAGCAGACATACGTTTGTGAATGGTCATAATGAATTGAATATCCCGCACAAATAAGTTTAATCGTTATTGTATTTCTGTTAATTTTTTTCTAATTCTTGAACAACTGCCCAACCACCTTTTCCAGTTCCGCTTTTTTGCGTGTTCCCAATAAGATCTTTTCGCCATTTTTTAATTCCAACTGCAGACCAATATTTCCTGAAACATTATAGGCTCTTCCATTTTTGCCAAACATGCCTCTTATTCCCCATCCTCCGTATTCTAAAACAGGTTTGTATTTTCTTACGTAAGCAGAGCTGATTTCCGACCAAAGTATTGTTCGTTTCTTCAGGTGAAATGGGGAAAAACGATAAGTTATACCTGAACTGTTGTATTCCGTTTCAAGAAAGGGTATAAAAACGATTAGTAAAAGTAAAGCTATAGTAACGGAAAGATTCAGGATGGTGCTGACAAATGAATTCTTCAGTATTTCAGGATCATTGAATAGTGTTATACAAGTCATAGCTAAAATCAATGGAAATATAATCCAGATGATCTTGTTTTCGTAAAATCTTTGTTTCTCAGTCATTGCCTATTGTTTAACAAGCTTTCCGGTTAACACTTTGTTATGCAGCTCAACCCTAACAAAATAAACTCCTGCGGGAAATGCATTTGTATCAATACGAATGCTAACCTGAATGGATACATTTTGCAGACTGCCAGATAACAGTCACCTCACCATTCGAATATTTTTTTGGTAACACTGTGCATGGGCAGATCAGTTTAATGTTTGCTCTTCTTTACGAAGCTGAGTGTCAAGGATAAATGTGCCAAAAGGGAGTAGAGCTGCCACAAATGCAATAAACAAACGTTTGAACGGCCATTTGAACGCCAGCCATACTCTTATAAGTGCTATAATATAAAGCACAAATAGCACTCCGTGTATCCAGCCTGTAACTTTTACTGCCTGCGGTAAATGGGCTATATATTTCAATGGCATTGCGATAAGCAATAGTACAAGGAATGATGTTCCTTCCGCAAGTCCTGTCATTCGCAGCTTTCCGATGGGGGTGTTTGAGAAATTAAATTTCATTTTGTTCAACTTTATGATTATTTGTTGTCTATTGTTTTAAGGTAAAGGTCTTCCACTTTTTTACGAGCCCAGGGTGTCGTACGTAAAAACTTTAAGCTCGATTTTATGCCGGGATTCTCCTTAAAGCAATTAATGTTAATAAATGTGCATTCAGGATCATCTCCAGCGTTTTGCCGTGTAGCGGGTTGTTTGGCTGTGTTCCGTTCATTACAGAGCGCTACGAAGCTTATGTGACAATTTATTCAACAGAACCTCTGTTTTACAAGCTTTCAAATGATGAATGTCGCCCAACGAATAAGCGTAGTAGTATAAGGCTAATGCTAGATTCATGCATTATGCATTAACAGCAGATGCTTTTGGCGCCGCAGCCATAATTTCCTTATTGGCAGCACTGGCATATTGTTCAAAGTTTTTTATAAAGGCTGCTGCAAGGCTTGCTGCTTTGGTGTCGTATGAATCTTTATTTTTCCAGGTATTGCGCGGATTTAGAATTTCGGCAGGAACTTCAGGACAAGAAGTTGGCATGCTCAGACCAAATACGGGAAGTGTTTCATACTTTACTTTGTCGAGTGCGCCTTTCATAGCTGCGGTGATAATGGCACGTGTATATGTGAGTTTTGTGCGTGTACCTACTCCGTAAGGTCCGCCTGTCCAGCCGGTATTAATGAGCCAGACATTCACTTTATGGTCTTTTAATTTTTTTCCAAGTAACTCGGCATATTTAGTAGGATGCAATGGTAAAAAGGCTTTGCCAAAGCAAGCAGAAAAGGTGAGAGTTGGTTCTGTGACCCCGACCTCAGTACCGGCGACTTTGGCGGTATAGCCCGAAATAAAGTGATACATAGCCTGACCGGGAGTAAGTTTAGATATTGGGGGTAATACACCGTAAGCATCACAGGTTAAAAAGAAAATATTTTTTGGTATTCCGCCAACCGAAGGCTCCACTGCATTTTCAATAAAATGAATAGGATAGGCGGCGCGTGTGTTTTCGGTTTTTGAGATATTGTGGTAATCAACAGTATTGGTGTCGCCTGTAAATTCAGTATTTTCAAGGAGTGCGCCGAATTTTATGGCGTTAAATATCTCAGGTTCTTTTTCACGGCTAAGACCAACGCATTTAGCATAGCATCCACCTTCAAAGTTGAAGATCGATTTGTCGGCCCATCCATGTTCGTCATCACCTATAAGTCCGCGATGAGGGTCGGCTGAAAGAGTTGTTTTGCCTGTGCCCGAAAGCCCGAAGAAGAGCGCTGTATCACCATCTTTGCCTATATTGGCCGAAGAGTGCATTGGAAATACTCCTTTTTCATGCGGCAGGGTGAAATTCAAAAGCGTAAAAATTCCTTTTTTGATCTCGCCGGTATAAGCGCTTCCGCCGATAAGGATTATTTTACGTGTAAAATTCATTATGGTGAAGTTATGCTGGCGTGTACCATCAATTTCTGGGCTCGCTTTAAAACCCGGTGCCTGGATGATGGTCCAATCTGATTTAAATTTGAGTATTTCTGCACGTGATGGACGCAGGAACAGGTTGTTGGCAAACAAATTAGCCCATGCCGATTCTGTAACAACACGGATATTGAGTCGGTATTTAGGATCGGCGCAGGCATAGCAATCACGCACATACACTTCTTTTCCGCTCAGGTAGGCAGTAACGCGATTGTATAATCTGTCAAACTTATCGGCATCAAACTTAAAATTCACATCACCCCACCAAATAGTGTCTTTGGTGATCTTATCTTCAACTATGAATTTATCTTTTGGCGAACGTCCGGTGAATTCTCCCGTATCAACAGCCAAAGCTCCAGTATCTGTGAGACTTCCCTCACCGCTTAATAGTGTTTCTTCAACCATTTCGGAAACATTTAAATTCCAGTAGGCACCGGACACATTTCCTAATCCAAGGCTTGCAACGGTTGCGTCTTTAGCTTTTAATCCAAATTCGTTCATCGGTATCAGATTTTGGTTAATACTTCTTTGATAATTTAAAGCGCAAATTTACTAAAACGGGGTTGGTTGGGCTGTTTTTTTATCCTGAAACGCTTTACTTTTTATGAACAGAATTCGATTTTTTGGAAAAGTTACAAGTCGCAATTTTTCAGTTAGTTGTACTTTTTCTTTGAAGGACCTGTTGATAACTTTATTTTTGAAAGAGGTATATATGTAAGTTATTTTTATTTATAAATAATTAATTTTCAGTAATTTACAATAAATTAACTAATGTTTAGTTTAAGTATATCAAATGTGAATAAAGTCTCAACCGTTTGATCTCAATTCAAGGCTTTTCAATTCATAAATCCCCGTATACTTTTTCTGGGCATACTCCATAAAATAGTTGAAGTTCAGTTTTTCTCCGGTAATATTTATGCATAACTCTTCCGCGGTAAAGAATCTTCCGTGTCTGTGTACTTTATCGCGCAGCCAGGTAAGCAGGGGCAATGTGTTTCCATTTTCAATTTCCTTTTCCAATCCGGGTAAGTCTTTTACCGCCTGTGCATAAAACTGAGCCGCATAAAAACTTCCCAAAGAATAGGTGGGAAAATAGCCAAAGCTGCCATGGCTCCAGTGTACGTCCTGCAATACGCCATGTGCATCATTGGGAACATCCAGTCCGAGGTATTCTTTGTATTTGCTGTTCCAGTATTCAGGAAGCTGATTCACCTGGATAGATCCCTGAATAAGAGCTTTTTCTATCTCAAAGCGTATCATAATATGCGTATGGTATGTCAGTTCATCTGCGTTGGTACGGATAAGCGATGGTTTTACCTGGTTCATTGCTTTGTAAAACGACGTGACAGAGATATCTTTCAGGTTTTCAGGAAACAGTTTTTGCAACTCAGGGTATTGCGCTTTCCAATAAGTCAGTCCACGGCCCACATTGTTTTCCCAAAGTCGTGATTGAGATTCATGGATACCCAGGGAGATGGTCTCCCCGCATGGTAGTCCGTAATTTTCGGAAGACAAGCCCTGTTCGTAGAGTGCATGACCACCCTCGTGAATGCAGCTCCATAGCATTTCATTAAAGTTGTTCTCATCAATACGCGTGGTTACCCGAACATCCTGTGGGCCAAAATTTGTGGTAAATGGGTGAGAGGACAGATCCTGCCTGCCCGCCTCAAAATCATAGCCCATTTGTTTCAATGTATCTAAGCCATAGTGCCATTGCTTTTCCTTATCATAATGCTTATACATGAAGCTGCTATTGTTCTGTGGAGCGTCGGCAATTTGTTTAATGAATGGAACGAGCTGTTTACGGACATCAGCAAATAATGTATCAATGTCTTTGGTGGTTGTACCGGGCTCATATTGATCGATCTGTGCGTCATAAGGATGATCTTTATAACCGTAGATTTCACATTCTTTACGTTTCAATTCAACCAGCTTTTCCAGTTTAGGCGCGAATAGTTTGAAATTGCTTTCCTTTTTGGCTGTTTGCCAGGCCTGGAAAGCTTCTGAGATAGCATGACTGAGCGTTTCGACAAATTCAGTCGTAAATTTTTTACGGTCAGTATAATCCTTTAGGGAGCGTTTAATATTGAGTTTTTCCAGCTCAGAAAGAGAGGCGTCCGACTTCAGGTCATTCAGCAATTTGCCAAGTTCCCCGCTGGTGGATCGTTCATGTGAGATACCTGCAAGTGTTGCAGACTGCTGTGCACGGTGTTCCGCACCTTTAGGCGGCATCATTACTTCCTGGTCCCAGCCAAGCACAGCATTTGCAAAATTCACATCAGCCGTTTTGCGAAGTAAAGCGCGGTATTGTTCGTATTTAGAGTTCATGATTCTTTTTTAAAAATGAAAATGAGAAAAATAACCAACCTGTTATAAACGAAAGTCCCCCAAACGGTGTAATAGCGCCAACCCAGCGCATTCCTTCTATCCCGATAAGTGACCGTGTTGAAAGGAAGTACAATGAGCCTGAAAACAAAACAATTCCCGCAATGAATAAATTACCCGACCAGCGTAAAAATTTAGCTGGATTGCTTTGCATAAGCAGTGCCACAGCGATCAGTCCAAATGTGTGATACACCTGGTATTGTACAGCCTTTTCATAGGTCTGTAAAAGTTCGGGTGCGATGACCGCTTTTAACGCATGGGCACCCATAGCTCCAAGTGCCACAGACAAAGCTCCGGAGATTCCTGCAATAATTAAAAAACGATTATACATTCAATTAATTTTTGAGTAAGGATTTCTATTTCTAAATTTAACAATTATTAAAACGCAGGGACATTTTTTATGAAATAGCCATATACCTTCGGCATACCAATGGACATGAATATGGCGTATTCCATCTGACAATCAGAGATTTAATAAAAACACATACAGATGAAAAACATTTTGATTATAGGTGCGGGTCGTTCCGCTTCATCGCTCATCCGTTATTTACTTGAGCATTCTTCCAGGGAAACCTGGAAGATAACAGTTGCTGATGTTTCATTAGAGTTAGCTCTGCAAAAAACCAACCGCCACGCAAATGCAAGAGCAATTGCTTTTGATGTAAACAATCAAATACAACGTGAGGCAGAAGTCAAACTTGCCGATGTGGTGGTTTCCATGCTTCCTGCATCCATGCATTTACTTGCCGCGAAAGATTGTTTGCAATTCGGGAAGCATCTTATCACAGCCAGTTATGTTTCAAAAGATATCGCGGCGCTTGATGCTGATGCGAAGAAAAAAGGAGTATTGTTTTTAAATGAAATGGGCCTTGATCCGGGCATTGACCATATGAGCGCCATGCAGATCATCGATCGGATAAAAACATCAGATGGAGAGTTAACAGCGTTCAGGTCATATTGCGGAGGGCTTGTTGCGCCCGAGAGTAATGATAATCCCTGGGGTTATAAATTTACCTGGAACCCACGTAATGTAGTGCTGGCAGGGCAGGGTACCGCTCAGTATATTGAGGATGGTCAATATAAGTATATTCCATATAACAGATTGTTTACACAGGTCGAAAATATAAGTGTTGAAGGGTATGGCGAATTTGACGCGTATGCCAACCGTGATTCTTTATCATACCGCCAGCTCTATGGTTTGGAGAGCATACCAACAATGTTGAGAGGTACATTGCGTATGAAGGGATATTGTAAGGCCTGGAATGCATTTGTGCAGCTTGGTTTAACGGATGATACCTGTAAAATTGCTGATAGTAATAAAATGACCTACGCGCAACTTGTAGAAGCTTATCTTCCGAAGGGAAAAGGAAGTATAGTTCACCGGCTTTCGTCATTTTTAAATGAAACTGAAGGATCCGAATTAATTAAAAAGATAGAATGGTTGGGTATTCTTGAAAATGAAAAAATTAAAATAAGCAATTCATCACCTGCCGAAATACTGCAGGAGCTGCTGGAACGGAAGTGGAAACTAAAGGAAAATGATAAGGACATGATCGTGATGCAGCACAAGTTTAATTATAAATTGAATGGTAAGGAAAAAAAGATAACATCATCATTAGTTGTAAAGGGACACGACCAGGTTTATACTGCCATGGCTCAAACGGTGGGATTGCCAATGGCTATTGCGGTAAAGTTGCTTTTGAACGGTGAACTGAAGGGCAGGGGAGTGCTTATTCCAACCGCCAGGGAAATATATGAGCCGGTATTAAAAGAGCTGGAAGAATTGGGAATTAAGTTTATTGAAAAGCAGGGATAACAATTGTTCTCTGAATGCGTTGATCTAAAACGCCAGGTAATAGTCTTTAGTCAGCTCCTTATATTCATCGGTGTAGGAGTGATGCTCTTCATGTTCAATAGTGATCGAGGCCTCCGAAAAACTTTTGCGTTTTCTTTCAAACCTCATCAGGTAACGTTTTTCATGTTTATCAACCCGTGGTCGTACCCGCATAAGTTTGGTGAGGTATAATTCTTTACTTTCAGCAATGTCCCTGAAAAATTCTCCTTCTTTAGAAGGAAGTATAAGTGAAAAGATCCCGTCATCCGTTAATAGTTTCAACACCCCGTCAAGCAGCTCATCAAATTCCAGCATATCGGTATGGCGGGCATAAGTGCGGGCTTCTTCAGGCGTTTTTGTTGAGTCAACAAAATAAGGGGGATTGCTCACGATCAGATCGTATTTTTTTTGTGAGGCCGACGAAAAATTCTGGAAAGCCGCGTGATGAACATGGATCCTGTCCTTCCAGGGGCATGCTTTTACATTCTCAATAGCCTGTTTAAAAGCACTTTCATCAATATCTACAGCATCGATCGTCCCATTCGATTTTTGAGCAAGCATAATGGCTATTACACCTGTGCCAGTACCGATGTCAAGAATATTTACTGATTGAGATGCATTAACCCATGCGCCAAGCAAAACAGCGTCTGTGCCCACCTTCATGGCACAATTGTTTTGTTTAATCGTAAATTGTTTAAAGGCAAAGGTTGAATGCGGCATAAAAAATCACTGCTTTACAGTGCTTGCGCGAAACGGTTGAATACCAACAGTATTAAAGATAATGAAAAATTTGTTTCTAATATGCACGGAACTATAGTTTTTCCAATGCTTTTAAGATCATTTTTCCCCTGGCTCTTATGCCCGCAGAGCCATTTGGCATCATATTTTCGATAATCAACTTAATTTCATTCTTTAAGCCGGGTTCTTTTTTCGCGATATTTAATAAAACGGTCATGCTGAATACCCTAACTGCAATCGCTTCTTTTACATCCGAAAGATAACCAAAGCATATATTTGTCAATAATCCCAGCAGATGTTTGGGAATATCAATGTATTGTAAAAGCCGCATTGTATTCCGTTTTATGGAATTATGTAGTCCCGTTTGTTTAAGATTTTTAACGAATTTATTTAAATGAGGTTTTGCCAAGCTCGGGTTAGATTCCACGCAATAACTCACAGCCCATGCCGCTCTTTGTGCGATCAAGGGTTCTTTTCCTAAAAAGAGATTCACTAATCGTGCGAAGCGGACGTTGTTGTTGCCCACATAATTCACGATCTGTGAGGTTTGTTTTTTGGAATGTTCGTCAAGTATTTTTTCTTTTAAGTTCATTTTTATCTGTTCGGTGAAATTATGAGAGACTGTTTAAATTTCATCTGTATATAATTTAGTTAAGCATTGATATTCAATTTTTTAAGAACAGGTTAAGAGCGTAAATTTTCATCTTCGTACTCCCACACACAATTG
>JACPDY010000008.1 GCA_016183775.1 Bacteroidota bacterium | reverse complement strand
GAAGAGGATAAATTTGATAATACTGACATACATAAAGAAGGCTTAAGAACCGAGTGGCATCGTGTAGATATGTCCCTGAAAAATGCATCGATAATAAAAGAAAATGTAATTGCTGATGGGAATATCACATCAGGAAAAACTGATCATTATAAAGCACATTGTCCGGGTGGAATTTTTGATATAAAAACATTTACAAAAATTACTATAAAACAGGTTTATCCTAGCATTGACTGGACCTTATATACATCTAAAGATGGCGGACTAAAACACGACTTTATAGTTCATCCGGGCGCTAATACTGAACTTATAAAACTTATTTATGAGGGCAGCGGCAAACTTAGCATCAAAGAAGATCAGATAAAAATTTCAACAAAGATCGGTGATGTCAGTGAAGGAAAGCTTGTCTGTTATCAAAATAATGAATGCAATAAAGTTGAATCCTCATATACCATCAAACAAACCGGAAAGCGGATAGAAAATGGCTTTTCTTATGAAGCAGGTATAAAATTAAGCTCCTACGATAAGGGTGAAACGCTTGTCGTTGACCCACAATTGACATGGTGTACAATGATAGGTGGAAATAATTGGGAAGGAATTAATTCCCTTGTTGTAGATGCCGCCGGTAATGTATACGCCTCCTGCTATGTTCACTCAACAGATATACCAATGCTAGGTGCGTACCAGGGGGTTAATAACGGTAAATATGATGCAAGTATCCTCAAGTTCTCTAACACAGGGGTTCTCCTTCAATCGACTTACTTCGGAGGGACGGATCATGATGTTTGTGAAAGCATTGCTGTTGATATTAGCGGAAATATATTTCTCACCGGATATACCTATTCAACAAACTTGCCAATTCTTAATGCAGGAACATACTTTGATAATACCTTAGGCAGCACAAGTGATTGCTTTATATTAAAATTTAATGCTGCATTTATTCTTCAGTGGGCAACCTACTTTGGCGGAGACAATGGTGCAGATGACGGAAGATCCATCGGGCTGGATGCTTCAGGTAACCTGTTTCTGGGCGGCACTACCTGGTCATCCGTTAACTTCCCCAGTATAAATGCAGGAACTTATTTCGACAATACACTTAATGGAGCAACGGATGGCTTCATCTCCAAATTTTCTAATACCGGCACCCTGTTATGGTCAACCTATTACGGCGGATCTTTAGATGATTTTGTAAATGCAATAACCGTAGATGTCAATAATAACTTATTTATTGCCGGTGAAACAAATTCTACAAATTATCCGGTTCTTAATCCCGGAGGAGGAGCTTATGTTCAGAGTATATATGGAGGCTGGAGTAACCCGGGCGCGGCCTGCTCTCTTTTCGGCACCACCTGGTGGGGAGATGGAGTAATAGCAAAATTCGATAACTCCGGCACCCAGATTTGGTCAACATACTACGGAGGGAATTCACAGGAAAGAGCGTTGAATATTACCTACGATCAGCTGGGAAACATATATGTTTCCGGTATCACCTACTCTGCAAATTTTCCTCTACTTAATGCGGGAGGGTACTTTGATAATACTTTAGGAGGGTGTATAGATGGATTTATCCTGAAATTTAACGGCGCCACTTGCGCACGTACGTGGGCAACATTCTTTGGAGGAAGTGATTTAGAATATCAAACAAATGATTATGACCGTTTAGCAACAGATAACTGTGGAAACTTATATGCAACTTTCAATTCCGGATCCATGAATACTCCTACACTTTCAAATTCATGCGATTATAAAGATAATTCATGCGGAGGATGTGGGGCAGGTATAATATATGGAGACATTGTCATAACAAAATTTTCGCCTGTAACATCATTATTGTGGTCAACATTTTTCGGAGATGTGAGCACACAGGATTTTCGTGGAGCATTAACAGTTGACAATAATAATAATTTGTTTATAGGCGGTGAATTTCCATCATATACCGCCGGTACGGCCGGCCTCCCCCTGGTGAATCCCGGCGGTGGAGCTTATTTTGATAATACTTTTCATGCAACAGATGATGCTTTTATAGCAAAATTCATCCCGGTTATTCCAACTGTTACCAAATCACAGACTAATAATACTACATGCACCCCCTGCAACGGCAGCGCAACTATTAATTTAACATGTAGTGAACCAAATTACAGCTATATATGGAGCAATGGCAGCAGCACAATGAACGTTACCAGTACCACCAATACCGTTACCGGTTTATGCCCGGGTACCTACACAGTAACCGCAACAAGTAATTGCAATCAAACACAAACGGCAACATTTGTTATTACGGGGACACCGTGTAGTACCTGCACTTTAGCCGGCCAATTCACCAAGGGCACCGCCAACTGCACAAACTGCGGCTGTAAAGAATGGATAATGGTAAACGCCACAGGGGGCACAAATCCTTACAACTACCTTTGGCCGGATGGATATACGGGCAGGTATAAAAATAAACTTTGTGCGGGCAATTACACTATAAAAATTAAAGATCAAAACGGGTGTAGTGTGAATGTAAATCTGAGTGCCCCATAAAAATAAATGTTTAAACTTCAGGTAAAAATAACAGGTAATGTTCACAAAAAATAAAACTACCGGTTTACAGAGAGCACTCTCTGTTTTTTATATTCTTGCTTGTATCTATGGCAGAGCCCAGATTATAACAAAGCCTCAGGCTCATGGATCAGCCAGCACACCTGAAGCCCGTAATCTTTTAAACGGCAATGGTATGTGCTTTACCCCTAACAAAGGACAAATAGCAGATACAGAAGGGAAGCTTTGCCCCGATATATTATATAAAGGCGAAGGCGGCGGAGCCGACATATACCTTCGTAAAACAGGAATTAGTTATGTATACAGCAATATGGGCGAGGTAATGCACATGGTAGGCGAACAGGTAGAAGAGTTAATTACAGCAGGAACCATTACCGAAACCGATGAACAACAAAAGAGAGATGAGCTTTTACGGGACAGAAAAGTTAAAGTGCACAGGGTTGATATGGATTTTGAAGGAGCAAATACCAACAGCCGGCTAATTAATGAAAGTGAACTTGAGGGGTATAACAATTACTATTATGCCCACTGCCCGCAGGGCATAGCCAATGTACACCAGTATAACAAAGTAACGTACAAAAATATTTACAATAACATTGATATTACCTATTACGGAGATAAAGAGAACGGTATTAAGTACGATTTAATTGTAAAGCCTCACGCAGACCCAAATCAAATTAAACTGCACTGGAAAGGAGCAGAAAGCATACGCATTAACCGCGAAGGCAACTTAGTGGTCAAAACCAGCGTGAATGAGTTTACTGAATCAATTCCAAAAGTTTATCAAAATATAAATGGAGGAATTGTTGATGTAAAAGCGGGCTATAAATTAGCCTTTCTTTCTGCCTCAAATGGAGAAAGGGGAGAAGGCATTGTTACTTTTATACTTTCCAACTATCAAACTGATTACCCTTTGATCATTGACCCTTGGGCTACTTATTACGGGGGAACAGATTATGATCATGGAATTGGCATAGCCACCGATCCATTGGGCAATGCATATATGACCGGAGAAACCTGGAATTTTGTTGGCATTGCTTCACTTGGGTTTCAAACTGTTTTTGGCGGTGCTATTGATGCCTTCCTTGTGAAATTTAACGGCATGACCGGAGTACGCCTTTGGGCAACATATTACGGAGGAGCAGGTGGTGATTCAGGTAAAAGCATAGCCACTGATATATTGGGAAATGTGTATATGGCAGGAGAAACTCAAAGCAATGTGGGAATATCTTGGCTTGGCCACCAGAATATTTACAGTGGTGGAATAGATGCCTTTCTTGTAAAATTCAACGGAATTAACGGGGTTCGTATTTGGGCAACGTATTACGGAGGAACAGCTTGGGATGATAGCAGAAGCATAGCCTGCGATAACACAGGAAATGTATATTTAGCAGGAACTTCCAGCAGCCTTGCGAGTATCGCCTTTGCTCCAGGCTTTCAAATTGTCAATGGTGGCGGTTTTTGTGATGCTTTTCTTGTAAAATTTAACTGCATCACCGGAACGTGTATTTGGGCGACCTATTATGGTGGAACGGATTTTGATTATGGTTATGGGGTAGCCTGCGATAACATTGGAAATGTGTATATGGTAGGAGTTACCCGAAGCCTTACCGGCATATCTTCCCCTCCATGTATTCAAATAATTAAAGGTGGTGGTGATGATGCATTTCTTGTGAAATTTAACGAAAATACTGGAGTCCGCATCTGGGCAACATACTATGGTGGAACCGCTAGGGATTTTGGTTTCAGTGTAACCTGCGATAACATAGGAAATGTGTATTTAGCTGGAAGTACCCGCAGCCCAGTAGGTATTGCCTCAGTTACTGGATTTCAGGCTGTCCTAGGTGGCATGGTTGATGCCTTTATTGTGAAAATCCAAGGATTTACGGGAGCCCTACTTTGGTCAACTTATTACGGGGATGTTTTTTCTGAAATAGTAATGCCCGGGTGCATTGTTACTGATCTAAACAATAATGTTTACCTATATTTTGAAGTAGAAGATGAAAATTCTCTTTCTCTTGTTGATGGCTGTTCTTACAATCCTGTATTTAATGAAGGATTAAAAACAAACCCTAATGGCTCAAATTGGGTAGAAGATCAAATAATTGTAAAATTTAACTCCGTAGGGAAAAAGCTATGTGCAACATATGTGGGCGGTGCCGGGGAAGATGATATAGATTATGGAGGAGGAATTGCCATTTATGATAATTCATTATTTATAACTGGTAGTACAGATGGTGGATATCCTGCAACAACAGGCGCTTTTCAAACAGGTTATTCCGGACCTCTTATTAGTAATCTTGTTGGCAATAGTGGTGGTGGTGATGCCTTCGTAGTCTCATTGTGTACAAATATTTGCGAGGGCAAGGTACTTGACATAAACTATACTGCCAGTAGTACCAGCGTATGCGCCAATGCTCCCATTACTTTTACCCCTTCCATAGCACACTCATGCGATACCACAGGTTATAAATTTCACTGGACATTTACCGGAGGCAGCCCTGCAAGTTCAGATTCGGTAAAGCCTACTGTTACTTTTTCCGGTGCCGGCACTCACGATGTTAAATTAGTTGTAACAACAATTTGCAAAAAAGATAGTATTACAATAAACAATTATATTACTACTACTCAATGTACCGCATGTAATTTAACAGGACAATTTACAAAAGGCACCGCCAGTTGCACAGGCTGCGGATGCAAGGAATGGATACTGGTAAATGCCACAAGCGGCACAAGCCCATACACTTACCTATGGCCGGATGGATATACCAACAGGTACAAAAATCAGCTTTGCCCGGGTACATACATTATAAATATTAAAGACAAAAATGGGTGCAGTATAAATGTTAATATCTCAGCGCCTTAATATCAACAAATCGTATGGCATTAAAACGTAAAAACATTTTCAGGTGAAAACAACATTATCATTTACAGCATTTGTATCATTACTAATTATTAGCACATCTTCTCTTTACGCTCAAAAAGAAGCCAATAGATGGTATTTTGGACATGGGGCAGGAATAGATTTCAGCAGCGGTATAGCAGTTCCTGTTACGAATGGAGCACAATCAGTAACAGAAAACTCGTCCTCCATTTGCGATAAATCAACAGGGGATTTATTAATGTATACGGACGGAGATACTGTATGGAATAAAAATCACTTGCCCATGGCCAATGGTATGGGATTAAAGGGCGGAAATTCCTGCTTTCAAGGCGTCCTTATCGTTCCACTTCCACAAAATGATTCTTTATATTATATTTTTACCGCTCCCGATTATGAATCCGCTGACATATGTCTTACCTACTCAATAGTAAATATTAAGGCCAATCTTGGATTAGGCGATGTAATTAATAAAAACATTCCATTACTTCCTTTGGTTGAAGTTACCGAGAAAATTACAGCAACGTATCATGCCAATGGAATTGACATTTGGATCGTTACACACGAATGGAATTCAAACAGATATATTGCTCACCTTCTCACTGCCAATGGCATTATTAACACAGTATATTCGAATGTCGGGTATGTAATTGTTCCATCATTTGGGACTAATGATAATTCTAAAATCGGAGGTATGAAAATATCGCCAAATGGAAAAAAAATAGCTTCTACCGTTTTTGTTTCGAAAGTAATAGAAGTATGCGACTTCAATAATTGCACCGGTATTGTTTCGAATCCCCTTACAAAATCCGGCGGCAGCCTTAAAGGTGGTATTGAGTTTTCTCCTGATAATTCCAGAATTTATGTAACAGAAATGGGTAATGTAGTACAATATAATGTATTGGCCGGCGCAGGCATTTTTACTGCTGCCATTGTAGTTCTCGCTGCAACTCCACCTATTAATTATTATTTTGGAATCCAATTAGGCCCTGACAATAAAATATATATTGCCAGAGTAATATCAAATACCGGTCCTCTAACAGATGATATTGCAGTTATCAAGAACCCCAATAATTTAGGATTAGCTTCAAATGCAACAGATATGGGGCTATATCTCAATGGAAAGAAGTGCTGGGAAGGAATGCCAAATATATTTCGTGCATTCTATACTATTACTCCGCTTAATATTACAATGAGTAATGACACCTCTATATGTAAGGGCCAGCAAGTGCAGTTACATATAAATGGCGGAACAAGGTATTATTGGAGTCCGGCACTCGGGTTAAGTAACGACACAATCAATAATCCGGTTGCTAATCCCAAGACTACAACAACTTATCGCATTATCGTATCAAGTGGATGTGCATTTGATACTGCAAGCATAACAGTTAACATTGCAAAAAGCGGATCCGCTGCCATTACTGTTACTTCCGGTTTAAATTGCAGTACGGATAATAATGCAATCGTAACAGTATCGATGGCAGGCGGAACACCAAACTATATGTACTCCTGGAGCAATGGTCAGACAACCCAATTGGCGACAAGCCTGTCACAAGGGAATTATACGGTAACTGTTACCGATACAAATGGCTGTACCGCTACTTCTTCGGCCACAATTTCTTCACCCCCACCCTTAGTTGGCCAATTTACCAAAGGTACCGCCAACTGCACAAACTGCGGCTGTAAAGAATGGATATTGGTAACCGCTACCGGCAGTACAGGTCCATATAGTTATACCTGGCTGGACGGGTATGTTAACAGGTATAAGAACCAACTTTGCCCGGGTACATACACTATAAAAATTAAAGATAAAAATGGGTGTAGTGTAAATGTAAATCTGAGTGCCCCATAAAAAAATAAATGTTTAAACTTCAGGTAAAAATAACAGGTAATGTTCACAAAAAATAAAACTACCGGTTTACAGATAGCACTCTCCGCTTTTTGTATTCTTGCTTGTATCTATGGCAGAACCCAGATTATAACAAAGCCTCAGGCTCATGGATCAGCCAGCACGCCTGAAGCCCGTAACCTTTTAAACGGCAATGGTATGTGCTTTACCCCCAACAAAGGACAAATAGCCGATATGAATGGAAAGCTTTGCCCCGATGTATTATACAAAAGCGAAAGCGGCGCTGCCGATATTTATTTACGCAAAACAGGCATCAGCTATGTATTCAGCAATATGGCTGAAGTGATGCACGAAGTACATGAAAAAGTGGAAGCATTAATTAATGCCGGAACATTAACCGAAGCCGATGAACATACAAAACAAGATGAATTAATGCGCGATGAAAAAATTAAAACACACAGGGTTGATATGGATTTTGCCGGAGCCAATACTAACTGCAGGCTTGTTAATGAAAATGAATTGGATGGCTACAACAATTACTATTATGCTCATTGCCCCAATGGAATTACAAATGTAAAACAATATAACAAAGTAACATACAAAGATATTTACAACGGTATTGATGTAAAATATTACGGAGACAAAGAACATGGAATAAAATATGACCTCATCGTACAACCCCGCGCCAACCCCGCTCAAATAAAACTCCAATGGAAAGGAGCCGAAAGTATACGCATTAATAGCGAAGGTCACTTGGTAATTAAAACCAGTATTAATGAATTTTACGAATCCATCCCGAAAGTTTACCAGGTAATAAACGGAAAAGTAATAGATGTGCCTACAAAATATATTTTGACCCGACTATCCGCAGGGGAAGCCATAATTAATTTTTCATTTTCAATTTTTAATTCTTCATACCCTTTAGTGGTTGATCCCTGGGCAACCTATTACGGAGGTGCATTTGATGATTCTGGTTCCAGCGTAGCCTGCGATAACACAGGGAATGTGTACCTGGCAGGATGGACCTCCAGCCCCAATGCGGGCAATGTAATCGCTACTGCCGGCGGTTTTCAAACTGTTTTAGGTGGAGG
>JACPDY010000007.1 GCA_016183775.1 Bacteroidota bacterium | reverse complement strand
CTTATGGACATCTATACCGCAACCGGTTGTTACAACCTGTTTGAATTTTATTTCTTGCATTACGTTTCATGTTTTGCACGAAGTTAAATATTCATCCTCGGTTGGTGTGCTTCATTCTAGCTCATGACCATTTCATGTTTAGTAAGTATTATATAATTCATTGGCTCGCCTTACGATAGAGTGAACCATCTAACCCAGCAATATTGATACCACAAAGGTATGGACTATGGGATGAATTCAAGATTAGAATTTGATTAGAAGTACTTGCAAATTGAAATAAATGCGGAACTTTGCTGTAACAATGGATATAAAAATTCTCATAATTGAAGATGAACCCAAAGTAGCATCTTTTATTAAGAAAGGACTGGAGGTTAATAAATTTCAAGCGGAAACCGCTTACGATGGGGAAATAGGTCTGCGAAAGGCACTTTCAAAAAAGTATGATGCAATTATTCTTGACATTAACCTTCCCAAAGTTAACGGCTTTGATGTATGTAAGCAGATACGGGAACACAACGCACGTGTTCCTATTTTGATGCTTACTGCACTTGGAACAACTTCTGATAAAGTTACAGGTTTTAATCTCGGAGCAGATGATTACCTTGTGAAACCCTTTGAATTTGACGAGCTGCTTGTGAGAATAAGAGCTTTGTTGAAAAGAAGTCAATCCGAAGTATTATCAGATAGCTTACTGAAAGTAGCTGACCTGGAAATGGATTTAAACAGCAAAACGGTAAAAAGAGCAGGAAAAAAACTTTTGATACAGGGACGAATATCATTGACCTTTATATTTTTTACCTGAGAAAAAAGATTGACAAGAATTTTTCTCCCAAGCTGATACACACACAGGTTGGTATGGGGTACCTTCTTAAAGAAGGAGACGAATAATGCAGATCAGAACAAAGCTGACATATCAGTTTACCATCAACGTTGCACTAATATTGATTCTTTTTTCTGTGGCTATTTATTACTTCTCCTCCAATTATCGAGAACAGGAGTTTTACTCCAGATTAAAAGATAAAGCCATTACTACTGCCAAACTTCTTTCACAAGATGTAAAGGAAGTGAATCCTTCAATATTGAAAGCAATTGATAGAAATTCTGTAAATAACCTTCCCGGAGAAAAAGTTACGATATACGATTTTAAGAACACTTTACTTTATGATAGTAATGATGATAGTACACTTGCTGCTGCTGAACTGATAAACAAAATAAGGCTTGAAAAAGAAGTTCGATACACTGAAGGAGAAAGCGAAGTAATCGGTGTATTATTTGAGGGGCAATACGACAGGTTTGTTGTTATAGCTTCAGCCTTTGACAAGTATGGTTTTAGTAAACTCCGATTTTTAAAATACGTCTTATTGATTGGAGTGCTTATTACTATTGTCCTTACGGTTATTACGGGATTGTTTTTTTCCAAGCAGGCATTACAACCCATAGCAAATGTGGTAGGTGAGGTAGATAAGATCACAGTTTCCAATTTGTATTCACGTGTAAATGAAGGAAACGGAACAGATGAGATTGCTCAACTGGCTATTAAGTTTAACAAAATGTTGGAACGTTTGGAAGCAGCCTTTGAGATGCAGCGGAGTTTTGTTTCCAACGCCTCACATGAGTTAAGAACCCCTCTTACATCGCTAACGGGGCAAATTGAAGTATCATTAATGAATGATAAAATCAATGAGGATACCAAGCAGCTTCTAAAATCTCTATTAGACGATATTAAAAATCTAAACAAACTTTCCAATGGATTACTCGACCTTGCTCAGGCAAGCCTGGATATTTCAGAAATCAAAGTGGCTCAGATACGAATTGATGAATTAATTGGTCATGCAAGAGCGGAATTATTAAAACGAAATAAAAATTATAAAATAGGCGCTGATTTTAAAGAGTTCCCGGAGGAAGAGAAAAAACTTATATTGACCGGTAGTGAACAGTTATTAAAAGCAGCTATTATTAACATTATTGAAAATTCTTGCAAATATTCTGTCCATAAGGAAGCGAATGTTGCAATTTCTTTTAAGGAAACCGGAATACATTTAATTATTACTGATAAAGGAATAGGCATACCGCAAAAAGACCTGGAACACATTTTTGAGCCCTTTTTCAGAAGTGAAAATGTAAAATCTTATTTGGGTCATGGAATCGGATTAACATTAACGCAAAGAATTATTAAGCTACACCAGGGAGAAATAAGCATTAACTCCGAATTAAATAAAGGAACCTCCGTTAGTATTTTCTTGCCATATTGATGGGCAAATCGTACTATTCATGTCCACACTATTTCAATTAATTATATTTGTTCTTTTTGTCCCATTTCATTTATCACAAATAGTATCGGATCGGAAATTAAAAAACACCATGCTTTTTATGCAATACCTGTACCTACCTCTTGGTATGTTGATTGGGGGCATAATTGTAGCAGTATGGATAATAGCTCAGTTTTTCAAGGCTATTTTTCATTGCATTTATATTCTAATTGATTCACCAACATCACAAATAAAATTATTCTAATTGGATTCTAATCTAAATCTAATACTCCTCAAATTCTAATTTAAAATCTTTGTACCGGTGCAATAGTTATAACCGGACAATTACTGAAGCAATTATGTTTACTGATCGAATTAAAAGTTACTCCATTTTTTCTGATATCGGTTTTGCATTGCTTATTTTTCTTTTACTGGCAATGCTTTCCTCCTGCAAAACCATGCAACCTTATATAGATAAAACGGATAAGCTATTGCAGTCTAAAAGGTACAGGGCTTGTCTAAAAGAGAGGGATGAATTGTGCAGTGCTAACCAACAATTAAAAAATGATACCACTGCGCTTGGTCAGCAATTACGAAAGCTGCATGGAGAGTATAATGACCTGGGCGATAAATACAAAACACTTTCCACTACTTCGGGCATGAAGCTGGCTCAAATGAGTGAAGATTTAAAAAATAAATCCAAAGAGCTGGAGAGAAAAGAAAAACTGCTCCAGGAGCGTGAACAAAAGCTAAAAGAGATGCAAAGCATAATTGACAGGCAGGATTCCCTGGTTAACCGATTGAATACTGTTGTCAAAAATGCTTTGCTTGGTTTTAATCCTGATGAATTGACAGTAGAAATGAAAAATGGGAAAGTATATGTTTCCATGTCAGACAAGCTCCTTTTCAAATCCGGGAGTGCCGAAGTAGAGGTGAAAGGAAAAGAGGCTTTAAAAAAATTAATGGAAGTGCTGAATAAAAATACAGATGTAGATATACTAATTGAAGGGCATACCGATAACGTTCCCATTAAAACAGCTGTTTACAAAGATAATTGGGACTTAAGTGCGGCCAGGGCAACGTCTGTTGTGCGCCTTTTAACGGATGAATACAATGTTGAAGCGAAACGGGTAACCGCATCAGGCAAGGGAGAGTATTTCCTGTGGCTCCCAATCTGACAAGTGAGGGCAAAGCCAAAAACAGGAGAACAGAGATTATCCTCTCTCCCAAGCTCGATGAATTATTTAAACTATTAGAAACCCGGAAAAAATAACACGCTGATACCATGAATACAGAAGATGATAAAACAAAAATCAGAAAGCAATTAAAATATTTGCTTATACTGTTGCTCCTGCTAATAGGATCGGGTATTGGGAATGTTTTTTTTATGCTAAACCGGAATAGCCTCAATACAGAAAGAGATACAGCCCTTCTTCATGCTGACTCTTCACTTTCAGTAAAACTCCAGGTTGAAAAGTATTTAATGGAAGCGCAGGCAGCTTTGAATAATTGTAAAAGCAACAATGATGAATTAAATGCTGCTATCTCAAAATTGAATAACGAGATAACAGAGAAGCGAACGGTTATTGAAAAAATAACTAAAGACAATGGTAACGTTTCGGCACTGAGAAAACAGCTTAAAGATACAAAGAAACTCCGTGATGACTGTGAAAAACAGGTAAACTCAATCCTGAAAGGCAACGGAGACCTCCAAGCTAAAATAGCTGCATTAAACAAAACACTTGCTGATCTTAAAAAGGACAATGAAGGTCTCAAAAAGAAATTAGAGTGGGCAAAAGACCTGAAAGCCTATGAAGTAGGAGTGATGAATTATAAAGTAACCAAGAGCAAGCAGAAACCAACCATAAGAGCAAAAAAAGTAAATAGAATATCCGTATCATTTACACTTGCAGAGAATATGGTTGCAGAATCCGGCAGCAAAAATATCTACCTCGTTATCTATGATCCACAGAAAAGTGTATTGGCAAAGACCAGTGAAAAATTCACGAATACTAAAACTAATACGGAACAGGTTTATTCTTCTTTGAAAACAATAGACTTCAAAAATGATGAACAGAAAATAACTGTTAATTACGATACAGATGATAAACTAACAAAAGGAAAATACAAGATGGAAATATATGCAGATGGCAGCCTAAGCGGTAAAAAAGAATTTGAATTGAGATAATATAATGTCATACGGTAATTATAAAAGGCACAGTATGCGTTCAACATGGGCTTTGATTATAGCCATTGTTGCACTGATACTATCGCTTGCCTGCTTATTAGAACAATACAGAATAATTAAACTATACTAAAACAAAATCAATATGAAAAAAGCTATCAAAGCCGGAGTTGCTATAATGACAGCAGGCATCTTTTTAACAGCCTGCAAACAGCAGATTGATGAATCTGTTATTCAATCTTATACCAATGAAAATCAAATTTTGGAGCAAAAAGTATCCGAGATGAAAGCCTTTAAATACAAAACATCTTCTGATATAGAGAAAAAACAGACAGAGATGGTTGCTGCCATTGATCCTAAGAAAAAAGTAGCCTATGAAAAGGATAATGGGGTAAAATCAGAATTGAAAAGCATAAAGGAGAAAATAGATAAAGCAACCAAAGAGTACGAAGGAAATTATAGTTCATTGGCTAAAAGCATTGAAACCAACAATACTTTTATTGCTTCAATTCCCAAGTCTGAACAAGACGAAGAAGCTATTAAAACAGATTGGCAACAAAATATGTCCGTGTTTAATGGGATTATTGAAGCAAACAATGAGTTGCAAAAACAGATAACAAGTTTATCGCAGCAGTACAATGATCTGGTAAAGCAGATTGTGAAAAAATATGGTAAAACCGAGACAGATAAAAAAGCTATAAAGAAAAAGTAATTTTACATTGTGCAACAGACAGTAATAAGTTCGTTTTCATTTCTTGTTTGGTGTTTTGATTGAAGTTTTATTGTTGCACTTTAAGTTGAAGGGGAGAAGTGTTACGTCTCAGCAGCGGTAATACTTCTCCCTTCTTCATTTTTTATGTCTTCTAATGAAAGGATCGCAAGTAAAGCATAAAGTGAGCGATTTTATATCAATAGCTGCTTCTGTTTCTGTAATAAGAGGTATCGCTACCGTATGAAGCCATTGGCAAAAGGAACTATAAACTGGAGAAAGATGCTGCTTACGGATCGCGATTCAAAATCGAAGCCTTTTTGATAGTTGCAACTACTTCTAGTGATGTAAAAATTAAGTCAATCATTTTTGAGGGCAAATGAGCGGATTGTCCGGCTGAAAGGAAGAATTATTTTTTTATTTCGATAAACGAACATATTTATATGAAAAATTATAGTTAAAATTTGCTTATGGATAAGCCATATTTGAAAAATTACCTGATAAAACTATCTTTCCGGCGCTATTAGAGGCTTTTACCCGATTGTGCAACAGTTCGACCCCAAATGGCGCCCTTTAGAGGTTGTTTAAAATTTATCCCTGCATTTTGCTATGGCGCTTTTTTTCTTCTTAACACCCAATACACCCCTTTTACATCATTTTTCCACTTTGGCAGCAATAAAATAAGAATAATTTCTTCTATCAATTCAAATGCAGTTATTACTGTAGCAACATAAAACAACCCGTAAAAAATTGTTTCAAAAAAGAATACGGACAGTAAAAAAACTCCTTGTAATAAAGCAGCTGTTTTTGCCAAGTAAGTATGGAAATTACTGGGTTTTTTATATTTTAATAAAGAAAGGGATAATTGAATAAAAAATAAAACCAGTAATCCAATAATAGCTAATCCTTCTTCCCTGATAAATTCCGGGTTGGTTTTAAATAGCGCTATTATTGCTACTAAAACAGTTAAGTCATCGCCAATAGAATCCAATTTTGATCCTAAAATGCTCGCGGCTTTATATTTCCGGGCAAGATAACCATCAATCATATCGGTACAAAAACTCGCAAGAAGCAACCATTTGAAAATATTCAACTGACCTGAAAATATAAGGATAATCAGTAGCGGGGAAGTAATAATCCGATAGAGCGTAATGATATTTACTATCCTTACTGCACGTCCTGACATAAAAAGCAGCCCATTAATAGTTTTAAGATTTCTCTTCTTCATCTTTTTTAAATACCAGACATTTTATAATCAAAAATCATTCCTATTCATTCTAGAGATTACAAATCAATTTTTTCATCTGCAGTAAGGTAAACGAGGCATTGTTTTTGAACTTTTAAGGAAAAACTGAACTGATGGATTCAATTACTCATACCGCTCTGGGAGCTTGTTTGGGGGAAGTTATTGCCGGCAGACAATTGGGAAAAAAAGCTATTCTAGCAGGCATAATAGCAAATAATATTCCGGATGCAGATGTGATTTTTCAGCTTTGGATGCAGCCGGTGGAGGGACTATTGGCTCACCGGGGTTTTACGCATTCTATTTTGTTTGTCCTGCTTTTTTCTCCCGCATTGGCATTTGTTTTTAAAAAGATATTTGCCCATGCAATGGTTTCCTATAAACGCTGGCTGTTTTTATTTCTAAGTGGCTTAGGACTGCATATTTTTATTGATGCGTTTACAGTATATGGTACGGGTTGGCTTGAGCCCTTCAGCCATACGCGTATTAGCTTTAACTCATTATTTATTATCGACCCCCTTTTTACTCTCCCGCTTTTGCTTGGCACTGCGCTACTCCCATTTCAGAAAAATTCAATTAAAAGAGCAAAGTGGGTGAAAATAAGTTTGGTCATAAGTGGAATTTATTTCACAGCTGCAGCGTTGAATAAACTCCATATAAATAAGGTGGTTGAAAAAAATATTTCAATACAACAACTCCCCCATGATGATTACATGACTACTCCCACTCCTTTCAATAATTTATTGTGGTATATTATCATACCCACTAAAAACAAATATTACACTGGCTATTATTCTGTATTTGACGGCAATCGGCTTGTTCCCTTTCAAATTATTAATAAAAACGATTCCCTCTTATCCCAACTATGCGACTCTGAAGAACTGCATAATTTTATCCGCTTTACAAAAGGATATTATTGTATCAACCTGCAAAATGATTCAGCTGTTATAAGTGATATGCGCTTTGGACAAAATGGCGGATGGTATATACATAACGCCCCTTTCATTTTTAATTTTTACACACATGGAGATAAGCATTATTGTAAAAACCTTCAACAGAGTAGATTTGAATCTTTAAATGCTCAATCAATATATGGATTAATCAGACGGATAAAAGGAAAGAATATGAGCTATGAAAAATGAAATGGTCTTTTATATACTTTACCAGGCTTTTGTTTTTTGTAATAAAACCGGCTCTTGCGGAGAAATTTTTTTGAAATTTTTTTTCTTCCGGGCGCCTTTCTTGCTTATATCCCCCCGATAACCAGCTTCTTTTTCTTTACGACTATCCAAATCATCTCTTATTTCTGGGCGAGGTTTTTTTGATATGCCCTGTTTACTTTGACGATTATTTGTACTTCTTGATGTTTTCATTTTCGTTATACCTGAACAGGTGATTCAACATTTGCATCCATGGTAATCTTCAGCTTGAGGGCTTTCGATACGGGACATTCATTCTTTGACTTTTCAGCACAATCTAAAAAATTCTTTTCGCTTATACCGGGCACTTTTGCTTTTACAACAAGATGCGATTGAGTAATAGTATTCTCTTCCAATGTAACGGTAGATGTTGTTTCAATCATTTCAGGAGCATAACCTGCGTCACTTAACAGGAAACTTAATTTCATTGTAAAACAACCTGCATGTGCAGCTGCAAGTAATTCTTCAGGGTTCGTCCCTTTGTCTTCGGAATAACGGGTGTTCCATGCATAAAAAGCATTGTTTAACAATTTGCTTTGCGATGTAATTTTTCCGCTTCCTTCTTTACCTGAGCCATGCCATATAGCAGTTGAAGATCTTTTCATGTATATATATTTTTTAGATTATTATTAAATGTATAAGTATACCAAACCCCGTTACCGGGGTTTGGTTGATTTTTCTGCTTTCCTTTCGCCAGCATTACCTGGGTCAAGTTGTAAGGGTTTGCTTCTCAGATTTCTCTGTTGGAATCTCCCCTAAGCAGATTATCATTTAATCTAATACATAAATATCATGCCATTGCGAATTGAGAACATTTGATAAGAAAATTGTTAACATGATGGGGAATTTATTGCCGGTTTAGTGATTTTTTTTCTCTTTCCAAGTATCACATAAAGCATAAACTCAAACTATATATTTATTAAAACTTCCGTAGTTATTAATTATTTTCCCTTTCCTGAAACTTAATATTATTAACAAAAATCCACTTATCAATTCGTTGTAGATAATTATTTCGCCTGCAAGTAAAAAAGGAGACAACATTATCCATAATCCGGAGGCAATATTTATAAATCGTATGGGCCTTATTATTTCTCCCATAGCAATTACAGAAAATGTTATTATCAAAGCTCCAACAAAATGATCGCTGTCGGCTAATGCGTTTGTGTGCCCGAAGACAAAGGGAGAGAACATCAGCCAAACCCCGATCAAAGATGAAAGGATTAAATTCCAGGGAACTGAAAAATCTGAAAAAATTTCTTTTACGGTTTTTCTAAAAGAAGTCAGATCATGTCTTATGTATTCAATGGATTTTTCCGAAGTGGTACCTCCCAGCCAGAATATTCTCCATACTGATTTTCCTTCCTTTTTACTTTTTCTTAAAAATTGAATTGAAGCAAATACTTCATCAAAGGAGCAGGGAATCATAATAAGCATAACAATAGCAGTAAAAAGACAGATAGAACACCATGAACCAACAGCAAGAGGCTGCAAAATAATTAAAGTAATACTTATTGCTCCCAAAGGAATTATTAAAATCCCGAAAAAAATTACGGCCCAGGGCATAGTTCTCCAGCGGTTTTCTCCGCCTAAATATCCCATCATTGCGTCCAGCATATAAGAAAAAGCGCCGAGCCCGGCATCTGAAACGGGCCAGGCTTTTGAAACATCTGAGTTTAAAACATTTTCAGTTCCTTCACCAAAAAAAGGATCCCAGGCAGTGTTAATATATCCCAATTGATAGGCAGCTAAATAACGTGAAGCAAAAAAGCCGATCCAGCCAAGAAAGATTATGGGAATCCGCTGTATCCATGAGGAAGGGTTAACTGACCAGCCCGGTGGCACATCGGGTCCTGGTTCTTCATATAGTTTCACTCCGGGAACACCCGGAGCTACAATTGCAAAGGCAATTACAAGAATACCAATAATGGTATCGTTGTTATAACTAACCGCCTCGGGCGCCCAAAATATAAGAGGGGCAACATTTAACCACAGTCCGACAATAGCTGCAGCCCAGGGAGCCCACAGCCTGAAAGGATTGATAGAAAGTAAAGTAAATAAGCATATTAAAAAGCCGCAAATAAAATCATTAATCACCATGGGCTCACTATTATAGATGAAAGTTAAAGGGGCAGCGATCAACCAAACGCCAAGAAAGAAATTAGCAAAATGCATCCACACTGTTTGCCGGTGATGAACATGATGATTGAGCATCTTTTGGTCTTCCCTCACATTATCTGTTTCTTCTGTTTCAATTACCATAATTTTATTTTTTAAATCGGGAGGGCAGCTTTAATTTATTCCGGAGATACCATTTTTTGGGGTCGGATTTTAATGCGGCGATCATTTTAGGCAATGTTTTCCGCAAAGAATATTGAGGTTCCCAATCCAATATTTTTTTCGCTTTTGAAATATCAAGCTCCATGTGGTTGTCGGCCATATCGATCATCCAGGGTTTGATAAAAGAATCTCCGAAAATGCCCTGTACCCACGCCCCGGTTTTCGCAATAAGTTTAGGGATCCTATATGTTTTAAACGCTTCGCCATGAATCAATCTGCCAATCTCCTTTTGCAGGTATTCATAACTTAATGTTTCCGGCTCTCCGATATTAATAGTAATATCTGCAGGAAGTTCGGCACGCTTTTCAACAACTTTAACAATTGCTTCCACCAGGTCATTTATGTGAACAAAAGGATTTCCATGTGTTATCTCCCCGGGGAAAAAATGAGCTGTTATTTGATTTTCATAAATGCGTTGTATGTGGTTGGCAAGCGGAATAGAGTTGCCGGTATCATTATAAACCCCCGCAATCCTTAAAATCACAACGGGGATATTGGCTCTTTCGGAATGAAGGATTGCTTCTGATTTTATTTTTGATTCAGGATAGTCCCATCCTGGTGCGAGGGGCCAGTCTTCGTTAATTTTTTGACCCGGCCTTGAAGGAGCATAAACCAACAAACTACTGGAGAAAATAAATTGTTTAACATCAAAATTTTGTAAAGCCTTCAATAATTTTTGCGTGCCCTGAACAGTAATTTTATCATATAGCGGACTTGGCTTTCCCGAAAAATCATAATAAGCTGCAAAATGAATTACTGAAGCGATTTTATTTCCGTAACCCGACCGGATTTGAGCCATCGCCGTTTTAATACTTTCTTCTGAAGCGATATCCATATGAATAAATTCAGAAGTGTTTTGATATTCGCCCCTATCCGTACCAACCACACGATACTGTTTAGAAAGCCTGCTCATTACCGCTCCCCCAATGAAGCCGCTGCCGCCGGTAATAATAATAACATCCTTTTCTTTTTTTGTTACTTCTTCATCCATGATTAACCAGATATTAATTACACTTACATTATAGCTAAAAACCATGCCGCTAATCTGTGCTGAAGAAGAAAGGATTTTATACCAGTAAATATCTTATAAAGTCAAGGTTTCAATGAACTACCCCTCCCCAGAGGATCGGTATCAAAAAAAGTCCTCTTCTGCCAGCGGAAAATTCGCAGCAGAGCTGCGGGATATTGAACCCGATCCCTCATCTCGCTCAAGAGCCTTTCCCGGCAGGGAAGGGCAAGACTATGTTTTCGCAAAAAAAGTGAAACCCAAGTCTCGCTAATAAAATTTTGCGAATTATTTTCCCCATAATGCCATAAAATTTCCACTTATCATTCTGCATTTTAGATATAGAATATATTTATTAAAGCCAATTTGAATTTGGCATATAATTTATGCAGGAAACATGACTAAAATTTAATAATTAATTAAAAAAATCTAAAAATGAAAACAAAACTATTTTTAATTGCTGCAATCATCTTTTCCATAAGTGTAAGTGCAGAGAATTCTTTCAAACATGAATATTGCGCCAAATTGAAAGACGGAATCCTTACCGTAACGCATGAAGGGACTCCAATAACATCGGATATAACCCTTGCCAACGGAACCACAATTAAAATTGATGGGACAGTAATACAGAAAGACGGAAGTACAGTGATGTTAAAAGAAGGGGAGTGTATCAATAAGGACGGAAAAATAATGAAGGAGAAAAAAGAAAAATCTCAAGAAAAAACGACTAAAGAAAAATACAAATAATTGCTATCCGGCCTAAAAAGATTATTATAATTCAATAACCTGCCAAAAGCAATAAAAAATAAAATTTATGAAAACAGAATTGAAAATTAAAAAACATATAAATAATGAGGGCCAAACAGAAACCGCTGTCAGCGAGATCAGAGATTATACCGGTTATATTAAGACAAACCTTCCGCCATCTTCCAAACGAAGCGATTCTGATATTAAAAATGCTGTATTAAATGTTATAAAATGGAACAGCTCAATTGATGAAAACAAAATAAAAATAAAGGTCAGGGATGGATGGGTAACACTGGAAGGTTATGTGGATTGGGAGTATCAAAAATCAAGAGCAACATATTTAGCAGAAGATATTAAAGGCGTTGTGGGAGTTAACAATTTAATTACTGTTGTTCCTGTAATAACCCCGGCATTGAAAGAAAAAATAAATGCCGCCTTTCGGGCGCAACTATTATCCTGATGCGAAAAAAGCAACAAGTATAAATACGCATTCATATAAGGGAATATAAACCGGGTCCGAAAAAAAATTAAAGTGAAATCATATAGAAGTTTTTATGTAAAACAGAATATATCATGCACTTCTATAAAATATAATTATGGAAACAAAGGAAATTAATATTCCGGTCAGAAACCTCACGTTAAAAGGTCACTTAAATATTCCTTTGGGGGCTAATTCCCTTGTTATATTTTCTCATGGAAGCGGCAGCAGTCGTTTCAGCGCCAGAAATAATTATGTTGCAGAAATATTGAACAAAGAAAAAATCGCAACACTACTCGTCGATCTGCTAACAGAGAGCGAAGACCGTATTTTTGAAAATCGTTTTAATATTTACTTGCTTACCAAACGTCTTATTACTGTTACCTCATATATTCACCAATTACCTGAACTGAAAAAACTTCCCATCGGTTATTTTGGAGCGAGTACAGGCGCGGCTTCGGCATTGCAAGCTGCGGCACAATTAAACGACCTGATCCATGCCATCGTTTCATGCGGCGTCCGCCCCGATCTGGCCGGTACATTAATCCAGGTAGAAGCGCCCACATTACTAATTGTTGGCAGCCTGGATACCAGTGTTATTGAACTAAATGAACAGGCGTATTCCTTACTTCGTTGCGAAAAGAGAATGGAAATTGTGGAAGGAGCATCTCATTTATTTGAAGAACCGGGAAAACTCGATAAAGTTGCCGAATTGGCTACTAAATGGCTCAAAAAGCATCTTGTAAATCCTAAAATTAAAACTCATGCTGTTTCAGAATCGACATGATGCGGCATTGCAGCCGATCCCTTACTTAAAAAAAGATAAGGATGAACAACCTGAACACGAGGAAGAATTCTCGATCGATGTTGATTCATATAAAGTGGTATACCACTCCTCCATACGAATACCGGGAGAATTATGCATTCACCTACCCTGTTCCCATTTGGGATAATATAAAATCATTAACACTCTTAAAAATAAATCAAAAAATGGAAAACAAACAAATTACAGATGAACTGTATTTCTGCGCCGCGCAATGCACCAGATGCTATGATGCCTGCCAGATAGAAAAGGAGAAAGATAAATTACAACGCTGTATGATGCTCGACCAGGACTGCGCCGATATATGCCGGCTAACTGGTCAGCTTTTAGAAAGAAACTCTGAAAACACAGAGCTTTTTCTAAAATTATGTGGTGAAATCTGCGAACGGTGTGCGACAGAATGCGAAAAGCACTCCGACTTAGAACATTGTAAAAGATGCGCAGAGGCGTGCCGTAAATGTGCCGAAACGTGCCATAATCAACAGCCCGTGCATTAAAACAACCTATCTACAAAAATATTGGCAATGTTTACTTTAAAATTAAGCTCCTAACTGCATAAGGGAACATATTGTGTCCTATCCGGTTATACATTATGAAAACTTAAATAGCAGCGGCTAAATACAAAAAAATGCCATAAACCGCTGGCATAAGCTGTTTCCTCAAAAGCATTTATGTTTCCTCATTAAGAAGGATTATTTTTATCTTAGCTCTATGCAAATAGACGAAAAAAATAAACCTATCCCGGATGAGGCCATTCCTGTTTCCTCCGAGTCTCAATTATTACCTGATATAGATGAAGTAACGGATGGAAATGCAGCTGAAACCATTGTATCAGAAGACGAACTGGCATCAATGAGTAAATCGCAGCTCGCGGATAAGCTGGAAGAACTTCTTGCACCCGAAGATGTAATGTCAGAAGTGGATATTATAAACCTGATCAAGTCAGCCTATGATAGATTGGTTAAAGAAGAGTACGCGCACAAGTTGAAAATCTTTACACAGGACGGAAGCCCGGAAGAAGACTTCACCCCACGCATTGATCCATTGGATGAGAAAGTCGAACGCCTTTATAAGGAATTTAATAAAAAGAAAGCTGAACTGCGCAGACAAAAGGAAAAAACACTGCAGGATAATCTATCAACCAAAAGACTCATCATTGATGAATTAAGAGAACTGTTAAAGAGCGAAGATCATTTTTCAAAAGCATATAATAAATTTCAGGCTCTCCAAAGTAAGTGGCGCGCAACGGGGAATGTACCCAGGCAGGACATGCATACCCTGCAGGAGAACCATCATTTTCTTACCGGAAAATTCTACGAAATAGTAAAGATCAGCAATGAGCTGCGCGAGCTTGACCGCAAAAAAAATCTTGAAATTAAAAATGAGCTCTGTGAAAAAGCGGATAAACTTGTTGAAGAGCCCTCATTGAAAAAAGCGCTTGACAGCCTTCGCTTTTTACAGGAAGAATGGCGTACATCAAATAACCTGAGTAAAGAGTTAAGCGATCCCTTATGGCAACGCTTTAAAGCCGCAACCGATAAAATATATGAGCGAAGAAAAGAACATGTGGCGCAGGTAAAACAACTGCAGCAAGCCAATCTTGCAGCCAAAATTGCCTTATGCGAACAACTGGACAAGCTGGCAGAAACTGATCTTTCCTCTTATAAATTATGCAGGGCGGCTTCTGAAAAAGCAGAAACAATATGGGCCGAATGGCAAAAAATCGGCTTTGTTCCTAAAAGTGATAACGGTGAGTGTTGGAAAAGATTTAAAAAAGCGCGCCAGCACTTTTACAATGTACTCGATGCATTTTATGCCAGGCAGCGTCGCGAATTCGGACAAAACCTGCAAAAGAAAATTGATATTTGTGTCAGAGCGGAATCATTGCAGGAAAATACCGACTGGGCCGCGACAGCGGAAATACTTAAAAAAATGCAGGTCGAATGGCAAGCTATAGGCCCGGTGGCTGTTAAGGATTCACAACCAATATGGAACCGGTTCAGGAAAGCCTGCGATCATTTCTTTGAAAATAAAAACAAGGAAATAAAAGAAAAGGAGAATGCACTTTTGGCGAATGTACAGGCAAAACAGGCAATAACAACAAGGGTTGATCAACTGCAACCATCAGGCGATATGAACCAAAACCTGGAAGAGCTTAAAAAGATACAGGAAGAATGGGCTGCTTCAGGACCTGTTCCGGTGAGAGAAATTGACAGGCTCAATAACACATTTGGAAAAGCCGTAGAAAATTTTCTTGAAAAAATAAAAGACAGTACTCCCGGACAGGAAAAAATATTTTACCGGCTTAAGTACGAGCAAATGCGTAAATACCCTCAGGGACAGGAACAGATAAAGCGAGAACGATTCGCTATACAGGATAAAATCAAGAAACTGGAAGCTGAAGCAAACCAGTTGGAAACCAACCTGGGCTTTTTTGGAAAATCAAAAAAGGCAAATCCAATCCTGGATGAATACACGAAAAAACTGGAAGAAGTGAAGCAAGACCTTGGTAAACTGCGGGAACAAATAAAATCAATTCCTTCTATTTAATCCGGCTTCGACTCCGCTCAACCGGCATACATTAAAAAACCAACGAGCCTTCTCATGAAAAAATTCTTAATTGCTTTTGGAGCGTTCGTTATGTTCTTTATTAGCATTGGGTCAATGTTTAAACTGATGCATTGGCCTGGTGCGGGCATTCTTTTGACATTCGGAATGTCATTACTTTCAATGATCTTTCTTCCATTTTTTTTCGGGCAAAGAATATATGAAAACAGAAGTGGGCTAAATATATTTGTAAATATTTTCGGATTTCTCTCCATTTCATCACTGTTTACTGGTGTATTATTCAAGGTTATGCACTGGCCCGGGGGTGGACTCATGATAGTTATGGGATCGTCATTATTAGTGTTTCCCACTTTAATATTATACACAATCCAACAGTACCAGGAATATGACAGAAAATTCAGCGAATTCTGGAGAATGGTATTTCTTACTCTATTCGTAAGTGTATTCTTTTTTGTCTATGGCCTTAATTATTCGAAAAATATTTTATATACCTATTTAAAAATAGAAGACGCTTTACTGAAGACAAATGAGAACACTAAAGAAATAAACACTTTACTGTTGGCTAACATAAAACTCAGAACTCAGGGAAACGCCGAAAACTATCAGCATTTACGGGACGCATCTGTGGCGATCAATGTACTATCAAACCAAACAATTAAAAATGTTGAACAATTAAAAAATGAATTGATCGCCCATGTAAGTTATCAGCCCGTTGACGGCACATCGGATCACTGGAATATGACCGGCTTAGATAATTACGATATTCCGACTCATTTTTTAGGCCAGGCCGAAAGTTCGAATGGTCGAGATTTGTATGAATCCTTAAATAACTATAACCAACAAATTATTGCCATCCTTACAGAACTTAAAATGGAAAAAGCAGAACAAAAGCTCTTGTCCTTCAACGGGCTTGATCTCAAGATCAAGGATAACATGAATATTGACGAATCTTCCACAACCACCTGGCACGAATCAATGTTCTATATGACTCCGCTATCGGGGGCTGTTACTTTATTAACAAGTATCCAAAGCCAGGTACTTAATATTGAGACAAGAGCACTTCTTATTATAAATAATTCTATAAAATAAATTAGGCTCCGGGAGTTTAAAATAAACATCTTTGGTTTTTTACTCCATTTCCCCATTCCTGAAATTCATATTACGTATGTTGTCGTGCATTGTACGTTTTACCCGTATGGGTGGTTGGTAGCAATAGCCTACCATGATCTCATGCGTGTTGTTGCTGTAATTTCTTATGGCTGATGTGGTCATATCAAATGAATAACCAAATCTGAATCCTCCATTTTGAAAACCTACCATTGCCACAACAGCATCCGTTAAACGGTACGAAACACCTCCCCATACCCTTTTTTGCCAAACAACCCTTACATTCAGATCAAGCTGTGTTGAAGTCAGGTCTGTCTTCGCTAAAACAGAAGGGATAACCTCCGCATTCCTTGAAACCGGGAATGGGCAACCAGCCATTACATACACATGCTTTGCATTTACGAAGCTGTAATCATCAGGTACATTCAGCGGATTGCCATTAGCTGCAGGGGCTTTTAATTTAAATGAAGAAGGAGTTAAATGAGTGGATGAAATACCGAAATACATGCCTATTGGATTGGTATAATAAACACCCAGTCCGAGATCATACGATTTCCTTCCTCCGGTATTAATATCGGGAATTGAGGCGTCCTGAGCAACAGGATCGGTCGCAATCCATACTCCGTTCAATTGCTTTTGCATCATGCTTGCCTCAAATCCCAGGGCTACAGTCCCTGCCCATAATGCTCTATGATAGGAATAGGAGATTTTAGCAAATGTGGTTTTATCAAAACCAAGCTGGTCCTGGCAAAACGTTAAGCCCGCACCACCGTGAAATGGAGTTGACTGAAATACAGGAGCATCAAGTGCTATCAGTCCTGTTCTGGGAGCACCTGGGAAATTCTCCCATTGTTGTCTCAACAATACTGTTCCACAAATGGCGCCATCGGTTCCTGCATAAGCCGGGTTGACAGGTAGTTTGTTGAACATGTTTTGACTGAACTGTGCGTCTTGCTGCGCAAATGAAACTCCGCATAGAAGTGTCAGTGCTATTATTTTTAGTGTCTTTTGCATGGTTAAATTTTTTATAGGGTGAACCGTTCCTTACAAATATTGT
The DNA here is from genome assembly GCA_016183775.1 of Bacteroidota bacterium. NCBI lineage: Bacteria > Pseudomonadati > Bacteroidota > Bacteroidota bacterium. The sequence continues at coordinate 27,510 of JACPDY010000007.1, read as the reverse complement.
TTTGTAAAAAGTTAACTACTACGCAATTCCTTAAATCTTACTTCTGGATTTTTATATGATCAACGAATGGCCATTCCTGATCTATTATAAGGTCCCGGAAGTTTTATTCCTGTTGACCTGTAAGCTACTTCCCGCTATAATGATCACGGGTTAATTTTATTATGACTTCCTTTTGCGAATTCATCTATTTGAGCTAAAGCCAGTTCCTTATTCCCGACCACATCAACAGTAATTTTATTTTGCTGTCCCCTGTAAAGCCTGTTATAATCTCCTAAGCGAATAAAAACTATTTGCCCCTTATCGGATACTGCCCAAACCAGATTCTGACTTTTGGTGTTTATCTTAACTCCTCTTCCTTTATTATAAGTGAATACAGTGTTTTTATTTTTCTCCACAACATAAATATTATTACATACGATAACATTATTATTGTGGTCGAGAAGTAAATTTCCAAGATCTATACTTAACTCGTCAGGCAATGGAGAAAGCGGTCTATCGCAATTCCATACTCCCATTTGTGAAATCATAAAAACTCTGTTAGTTATCCCTGAAGTTTTAGCAATTGAAACCAATTGATCATTTCGTTTTTCTTCCTTAGTCGCAACATTTTCTTCATACTCTTTGTGCTCCCGGGTAAATTTTTCAAGAGCAGACTTATAATCATTTTCACTTAGCACAGGTTTTACGTTAACAGCTATAGTAGTGTCAGCCTTTTTTAGATTTGCGATATAACTTCCCATCGATGGCCCGGCTTTCAATATCATATTGTCCCATTTTATTTTGTAAAATTTTGAATTGAAATTATTATCGGTCACTTCAAACATAACGTTATCGTACAATGCCAATTCAGGAAATTGCTTTTTATCGACCTGCAATTGGAACCGGTATTTTGAATTATCCGCTACGTCAACATCATCAAATTTATCATCTGTAGGATATTCAAATTTTTGAATTTGTGCCGATGGTTTTGCAGCCATCTTATGACCACTTATTTTCTGAACAGAATCTCTACCCGCATATATCCATTCCCTTTTCTCTTCATCCAGCCTGTATAAATTATAATTATTATCGGTATAATCCGATTTCATTTTTACATGAATTCCTTTCCCTTGTTTTAATACTACAGGTTTATTATCGGAAAACCCGCTTAACTCTATCATCCCGGCCGACTCCAATGTGTAATTCTTGCCTGCTGAATCATACCCCATTGGAATTCCTGAAAGAAAAATATCTTTGGGACCATTAAATTCCCTGAACTTTATATTTACTTCTCCGATAACAGGTGACCCATCTTCAAAAACAAATGCATTAGCAGGCACATGGATAGATGTTCCTGAAGGATACCTGATCCAGGCTCCTTTTTTTGCGTCAATACTCCTTTCAGTGTATGCAACACTTATATCGTTTAAAGGAGGAGCAATGAACGGTGTTTCTGTATTTACATTCCGAGTGTCGGGGATGACTTTTGCTACCTGCTTGCCGGCAGTTTTAGTCTGAGTATTATACAATATCAAAGCTGTTGCGAAAACTGTTACTACAGCAACTACTGACCAAATCATCGTTTTGTGGAGCAATAGTTTTTTAATCAGGGTATAATTGCCCAGCACTTTATCGAAATTATTATATCCCGCTATCTCCGCACTGTCAGGCAGCTTTCTGTCAGTCAGTATTTTTTTGCGATTATTCATGGGTAAAATTATTTTTAAGTTTCTCCAATATCCTGTAGGTTTTAACCTTCGCGTTATTCTCCGTGATATTTACTATTTCTCCTACTTCCTTAAATGAATGTTTTTCAAAATAACGCAACTCAATAATTTCCAATTCATCTTCAGAAAGTGTGGTGAGCGCATTCTGTAATTGATTATACTTTTCCTCTGAATTATTCTCTCCTTCTATTTCAGCGGCCATTTCACGAACGCCCTCCTTTTCAACAGTTAATACCATACTTATTATATTTCGTGCGTTCTGATCATAGATCTCATTACGTGCGATACGGTATAACCAGGAACCAAAAGGAATTCCCTGCGGCTGGTATTTTTTAAGGTTTAACATGGCCTTTAAAAAAACCTGTGATGTAATATCTGCCGCATCATCCTTCGACTCTACCCTTCTTACTATGAACAGAAAAATCTGCTCATGGTACTTATTATACAGGAGTGCGAATTTTGAAGGATCTTCCTTCGCCTGCCGGATAAGATCGGCTTCCTTATTGATCTGCTCCGGGGTTAGGTGATATGCTGCATTCAAAGTCATTATCCGTGTTTTGTATTAATAACTGAACGAATGATCAAAAGATACAATGAAATGAAGCTATGTGTATAAATGACTAATATTCAATAGATTAAACTTATCTTACTCCAGACCGATCGTTTTAAAAATATCCGCCATCGTATCGAGGTTCTTATCCAGCACCTTTGTTTTCAATTCGAGTAGCTCTGATTTAACAGGTATTTTCTTACTGTTTATTTCTGAAGTAGACACAATCCCCAATGTACCATTCCTGAGTTCTACAATAATTACATTATTAGCATTTTGCCAGAATATAATATTGTTGGGCGACAACCCGAGTCCTCCTTCACTCTGATAATAACGGTTTCCCATTTTATCTATGGTAATAACATTTTTTACAGCCAATTTTCCGCCGCCATTCTCATCAATAAATTCAACCGAAACACTTATAAGTTTTCCATAGGTTATTTGTGACTTCTTGCTGTTATTGTTCCTGAGAATTGTGCTGTTATAACCCCTGATCTTCATACCTCTTTCAAAATACTCCAGTTGAAGGGAAGAATTATTTAATGCCAGCTTCTCATTGGTAATAATATTGTCGTAATATTCCAACCATTGCTTCTCGGTCATTACACGTTCTTCATTGCTCATTTGCAGTAGCAATTCGTCCCAGGCCTTTTGCTTAACTAAAATGTAATCGTTATCGTATCTTTTCTTATCCTTTAAGAGATTTTTCTCAAATCTTTTGGCCCGTCGCACCAATGCTTTCTGGTAGTTGGAGAATCTCCTGTTGTATGCTTCACGACTTTTTTCCAGTGTACCTTTATTATAGATCGGATATGCGCTTATTTTTTCAAAGCCCTTGTCATTTTTGAGCTCAATTGAAAACTGGCTGTTATTATTATCGAAGCTGATGCGAACATCATTCCACTCCTTTTTCTTAATATATTTTTTTAAAAATTGTTTTTTAGTTAATTCACCGTTATACACCCAATGCATACCGTTAAAGGCAGTCAGCTCATTGAAATCGATCGCTCTGGAATACCTTGAACCAATATTGAAAGCGACCTCCTTTCTCCTACCCTTCATTTTGTAAAGCGAGAACCGTCCCCCAGCATAATTACTCCTAACACGTTTTGTGGTATTTATATAAGAGGCGTCAGCGTATCGTTCGTTGAACAAAAGTGTGTCAAAATTGTAGTGTACCGACCGGAAAATATCCGGGTAATTAAGATACGCTGCCGACAGTATGCTGAAATCCTTTTTTACTACAAGGTTCCCCGCTTTTTCTTCAGTTTTTTTAGGGACAATTCTATCTGTAGCAGGAACAATGGCAGTCATCTGTGAATCATCATCCTCTTCATATACAGGGTAGTTGATTTCAGCTTTGGGAAACATCCTTTTTATTTGCTCAATTTCATCCCCGCTGATCTCCTTATCAATTGACAAATATTTAATGTCAGCATCCCTGAATTTTTCCAGCTCCCGAAATTGGTTTACAATAATATTACCATTAATACTTAAATTGTTTATAGCTTTTAAGGATGATACTCCTTCTGGCAATTCACTGAGTACGTTGTTGCTTACATCCAATTGCTTTAACGATTTTAGCCGGAAAATATTCTGGGGCAGCTGAGTAATAAAATTTATAGGAAGGGAAAGAGAATCCAATGCAGGCAGCTTTGACAGGTTATCTATCAGTTTTTCATAATTCAACCGGCTGCTTCCGCTGAGCGTTAAACTTCTCAGCGAGCTTATTTCCGATATCCCTTTAGGATCATTTTTAAAATCATTGTCGATCAATTTTAATCCGACAAGGTTGATCTCTGAAAGTTTATCAAACATATCATCAAAATCAAGATTATTGTTGCCTTCAATTGTTAAAGATGTTAAAGTTTTAATGTTCTTAACATTGTCCGGCATCTTCTTTAGTTCATTGTCGCGCAAGGTTATGTTTGCAAGGTTTTTTAAAACAGAGAGCCGGTAAAAAACTTTCTTTAAAGTGTTTTCGTTGGCTTCGCCTTCGAATTCAATTGATCGGAGATTTTTAAACTCATGTATCTTATCTAAAACCAGACCAACGTATTCGGGGTTGGTCATATCAACCGTCAGTTCTTCCTGCTGATACAGCTTATTGTACAATTGATCCTTGCCTGATGCAATTTGTGCTGTACTAATCTTTAAACCCAGAACAAATAATAAGAGGACGGCTGCTATTCTTTTCACACGTAAATGTTTTGTAAGTATTAATTATCATGCCTGCCTGTCGATAGACAGGGAATATACCATGCAATCTTCATTCCATTTTGTCCTGGCTTAGCAAAGATGGCCATTACATACAGAACAAATGTTGTTGATATAACTGATACAACAACATAAAGATACAGCTACACAATCAATTGTTACTAATTGAAAATCAAATACATACAATTTATACGGATAAAAATTAAATAAATGCCTTTCATGAAAGATATCGCTATTCTAAAACAATACACGTACTTTTGCCGGCTGTTTGCAGGTGGCTAATGGCGCAGAGAAAATGAAACAAGAGATACCAATAGTTAAAGCTAATTTTACTTCAGATCAGATTTTCGTAATTTTTATTCTTGCGCTCACTCAATTTACTGTTGTGCTTGACTTTATGGTTATGTCGCCACTGGGCGATATGCTTATGAAATCGATGAGTCTCACCACTTCTCAATTTGGATTTTCAGTTTCGGCATACGCATTCAGCGCCGGTATATCCGGCTTACTAACAGCAGGTTTTGCCGACCGCTTCGACCGTAAAACATTATTGCTGTTCTTTTATATTGGATTTATTGCCGGCACTTTACTTTGCGGCCTGGCTACTTCATACCCGCTGCTTATAGCGGCACGTATTGTTACCGGTGTATTTGGCGGAGTTATCGGGTCAATTGCAATGGCCATTGTTACCGACCTGTTCCCAATTGAGCAACGCGGACGCGTGATGGGTTTTTTAATGATGGGCTTTGGAGCCAGTCAGGTATTGGGTATCCCAATTAGTTTATACCTCGCAAATAACTGGGGATGGCAGGCTCCATTTATAATGATTGTTTTCCTCTCCATAATTATATGGATAGCTATTCTCATTAAACTGCAACCAATCACCAAACATCTCGAAGTACAAAATGATCGCAATGCCCTGATGCACCTTTGGCATACCATTGCCAAACGCGATTACAGGATCGGTTTCTTATGTACTGCTTTGCTCTCCATCGGAGGTTTTATGATGATGCCATGGGGAAGCGCGTTTGCAATAAATAACCTGCATGTTACACAACAACAACTTCCTGTTCTTTTTATGGTTTCAGGAGTAAGTTCATTGATCATAATGCCGTTGATTGGAAAGCTTAGCGATAAAATGGATAAGTTTAAATTATTTACACTTGCCTCTATTTGGATGGCAGTTATTGTTGTGGTTTACACCAACCTTAGGCCCATACCCTTTTGGATGGTTATGATAGTGAATGTAATTCTCATGGTTGGTATTTTGAGCCGTATGGTGCCTTCAACAGCATTGGTATCGGCCCTCCCTGAACTCCAGGATCGCGGAGCATTCATGAGTATCAATTCTTCCCTGCAGCAAATTGCGGGCGGAATTGCCTCAGCGGTCGGAGGACTGGTAGTAATCCAAAAAGATAAATTCAGTCCGCTTGAACATTACGATACCCTTGGCTATTTAATTATTATACTCACAGCGATGACCATTTATATGGTATTTCGCGTAAGCAAATTGATACCGGGGCATAAGTCTGAAAAAACGAATCCTTAACTTCTTAATCATCAGTCTTTTTGTTCTGCTTTAGCCGAGCGATAGAATGACCAACACACAATTGCACGATTTTTGATAAATAAGGCATTCCTTAAGAAATTATTAATTTTACAACCCGAACTCTTAAAACCATTATTTATGAAATAGCCATGCACCTAAACTCATGAAATGAAAATTGCATGGTATATTCCCTGTCTGTCGACAGGCAGCATATGACATTTATCAACTTATATAATATCTGCATATGAAAACTTTAAAGCACCTTCTTTCCCTGATCTTGTTCTTCGTGTTTGCCAACATCGCTTTTGCCGGAGGCGATAACGCATATAACATTATATTTAAAATTAAGGGCGCGATCAAAGATTCAAACTATTACCTGGCAAACAGTTTCGCTGATAAACATTACATACAGGATACTGCGAAAGTTGATGCAAACGGACTACTAATATTTACAGGTAAGGAAAAATTAGAAGAAGGCCTTTATGTGCTTATCCTTCCTAAAAAGAAAAGTTTCGAACTTATTATTGATAAGACCCAGAACTTCAAATTGGAAACGGACACAACCGACTTTATGAAGTACATGAAAGTAACAGGGTCGGACGACAATAAAGTATATTATGAATATGTATCATTTCTCATTGCCAAACAAAAGGAAGCGGGACCTTTACGGGAGCAGCTTCAAAGAGTTAAAAACAATAAAGATTCCACTAAAATGCTTAGTGACAAGATGAATAAAATTGATAAAGAAGTAAAATCATATTTTCAGAATTTTGTTAAACAGCATCCCAAAACACTCACAGCTAAAATGATAGCCACAATGTTGGATCCGGAAATACCTGCGGCACCCATTCTTTCAAACGGCCGCCCTGACTCCACATTCGCGTGGCGCTATATGCGCGCCCATTTTTGGGACAATTATGATTTTTCGGATGAACGCCTGTTGTATACGCCGATCTTACACAGCAAGATGAAACAATTTATTGATAACATGACCTACCCTTTCCCGGACTCAGTGGCAGCCGCTCTTGATATTATCGTTGAAAAATCACGCGCCAACAAAGAAGTCTTCCGGTATGTTGTCGCCAGCCAAACCTTCGCTTATGAATCCTCGAATCTGATGGGAATGGATGCCGTATTTGTTCACCTGGTAGAAAAGTATTACATGACCAAACAGGCTTTTTGGGTGGATTCTGCCCAACTTGTCAAGATCAATGAACACGCCATCGCCCTGAAACCATTACTGATAGGGAAATATGCTCCCAACCTTACCCTTAAGGATTCGTCAATGCACGATGTTACTTTATACGACATAAAAGCACCTTATACGATTATTTATTTTTGGGACTACAACTGTAGTCATTGCAAAAAGGTTACTCCGGTACTGCTGGAATGGTGGCACAAAACAAAGTTCAATGCAGTAAAAATATTTGCGGTAGGCACCGAGACGGATGCCGCCCCCTGGAAAAAATATATTATTGAAAACAAACTGGATTGGATAAATATATATGACCCCTATGCTCAATCAGGATTCAGAAGCAAATACAACATTATAAGCACTCCGGTTATGATCATTATGGACGAGAATAAAAAGATAGTCGCTAACAGGCGACTTGAATCAGATCAACTGGATGGCTTTTTTGAACATCTTATCAATCAGAAGGTGATCGATAAAAAAAATTGAGGTTTTAGGTTAACGGTTTTGTACTTTCACACTTAAAGAAAGTGACTCCAAAAAGTACTTTAACCCCATGACCAACTTAATTAAGACACGAAAGACACTGTTTTTTATTGTCATAGGTTGGTTTATATTACGAGTAATCCTTCTGAATTTCCTAAATCACTTTACTTTATTTGAAGCACATGACATCGCCGTAAATATGGTAAAAAGCGGTGAGATGAAATACTTTTTTTACAACCAGTATAATTATAATTATCAGTTTCCTGTTTATCCTTACCTGTTATTTCTACTCTATAACTTATTTGGTATTATTCCTAAAGCCGGGATCATACTAAATTGTGTTTTTCATTCCTTGTCAGCGCTATTGGGGTTTCAGGTCTTCCATTGGTTCACGTCCAGGAGCAGAATTCAAGTCGTCAAAGATCATGCTTTGCCCATTTCCTTTATTACTTCACTTGGAATATTGTTCCATCCGCTCATCAACTATTACACATTGATGATAATACACCCCTTTTCATTGGATCTGTTAATGATGGTTGTTTCACTTTTCCTGATGATCAGGTATCTAAAAAAGTCCGACACCCGCAATATCATTATTTTTGGTTTCGCCTTTGGATTAACATTGTTAAACAGAACCTCCTTTATTGTATTGATCTTTCCATTTTTTCTTTCCCTGATTTTGACTCATTCATTTATCCATGCGTTTAGGAAATCATTCATTGTACTCCTGATAGGCATTACTTTTTTATCACCCTGGCTTTACAGAAACTACTCCATTTATCACAAGCTGAGCCTTATATCAAGTGTAGGACTAAACTTATGGCTGGGAATACAGGAAAAAACAGAAGGAGGAGCAAGTTTACCGGACGGAAACCCTTATCACTTAATAATACCTTCCAATGAATGGCCGGATATCATTCATCTCAATTCGGAGGAACAATCCGATTATTTTTTAAAAAAATATAAGAAGATCGTAGTCAATGAACCGATGCATGTATTAAAAATGTATGTTATTAAACTAAAAAATTTCTGGGCATTCAGATCGAAAATAGGAATAGAATATAGCAATGAAATTAAACGTTTGATCCCATTTTACAAATGGGGGTATGTGATCGTACTCTTTTTAGCAATTTACTTTCTTGCAAAAAGTCCGAGAGACGCATTGATCATTTTCTCAATCCCTATATCATTATCATTACTCCAGGCAATTTTTTATGTTGAAACCCGGCATCGGGTAATTATTGAACCACTGCTTTTGTTCATGGCAACTTGTACAGTGTATATCTTAAACAACATTTTATCCCGAAAGAAAAATGTTTAAGATGACAGGAAAAACATATACTGCAACGGTAATTACTCTGCTATTAGTGGCGGAATTGATCATAAACCCGATTGGTGAATTTCCCTTAAATGATGACTGGGCTTACTCAAGTTCCATTGCCGCATTCGTAAATGCCGGGGTCTGGAAAACTTCCGATTGGCAGGCAATTCCTTTTATACCTCAGTTCATTGCCGGAATAAGTCTATCCAAACTATTTGGGTTTTCATTCACAATTTTAAGATTCATATCAATTGCGGGGCTGATCGCTATAATTATTGTGTTTGACAAAATTTTAAAGTCATTCAATGTAAATGACATTATACGATTTGTGATTTTATTATGTTTCGCATTTAATCCATTAACGTTGTCACTTAGCAATACATTTTTACCTGATGTATTTACTGTTCTTTTAACTCTCGCAGCCTTTTTATTCATGCTGAATTTTTTACAACAATTTAAAATCAGCCACCTGGTTTGGTTCATTTTCTTTTCGATTCTGGCAACCCTAAACCGGCAGACCGGCATAGTACTACCCCTGGCCTTTGGCTTTATATATATAATTGCCGGAGAAAACAGAATAAATAAATTTCTCATCGGCCTTCTCCCGCTAATTTTAAATCTGATATTTCTTTTCCTCTATGAATATATTGCTACCGCTTTAAAAATATTACCGGGCAATTATCACCTGCAGACGGGTCATATACTCCATTCTATAACCCATCCTGATATAAAAATCCTTAAAGCTTTTTCCTATTACTTTATCACATCCACTATCGCACTGGGTCTGTTTATTTTACCATTAACCATCTTCCATTATAAACACCATTTTCATCAAATACTCCGGTCGCTTTGGGCGAAATTATTTCTGACAGGCTATATTGCATTAATAGCCTTAAAAGTCATCCTTTCGGGAAACATCTTTCCCTTTGTCGGAAATATGTTTTATCCAACCGGGACAGGTCCGATAATTCTTACCGGATTTATTACAAGCGAACTCCAGCCGGGATCCGTAACATCGAAGCTTTTTTGGATAACATTAAATTTTATGGGAGCATTGAGTTTTTATACTGCATTAGTTTCAATTATAAATAATCTTTCTGTACAAAAAATCGTCGCATCAAAGAATATCATTTATCTGTTCTTCCTGATATTTATGCTTTACCTCACTCCGATTTGTTTAAGTTATGCAAATGACCGGTATTTACTATTCCTCTTACCTTTTCTACTGTTGATGTATACCTTATCTGTTGATTTTTCATTTAACAAAAGATGGCTCTTTATTGCCCTTGTTCCTTTGATCTGCTTTTCGGTTATGAGTACACATGATTATCTGAGCATCAATAAAGCCAGGTGGAACGCGGCAAATTATCTAACCAACGAGCTCCGTATTTCTCCCGGCAATATAGATGGGGGGTTCGAATTCAATGGCTGGTATTTATTCAGTACAAAAAATTATTTTGCAGATCATACAGGTCGTTGGTGGTGGATCAATGACGACAGTTATATTATCACTCCAAAACTAATAAACGGCTATAAAATAGAACGTGAATTTATTTTCTCATCATGGATATCATTTGATTTTAATAAAATATATGTTTTAAAACGCATACCGATAAAAGCGACAAATAACAATCCACTTATCCTTCAAAACTTCCGACCATCCATTTCCGTATTGAAACTTCGGATTTTTTGGCGAATTTGGCACTATAAACAATATAAACATGAAGAAAATTACTCTTTTGCTGGCCATCAGCATACTCAGCCTGACAGGTCGTTCACAGCTCAAAACCCGCAACTACCTGATCGATCCCGCGCTGGCTCCAAGGGAACATAATGTTGACTTCAAACATCTTCGGCTTGAACTGGCATTCGATCCCGCAAAAGGAGTGGTGAGGGGAAACGCAACCCTTCGTTTTAGTCCCTTGCAACAGAAAATTGATTCAATTATACTGGATGCCATCAACATAACTGTTAAAGAGATCAAACTGAATGGCAAACCGGTAAAATATAACAATGATAACTCTTTTATTACGATCTTTCCTGTTCCCGCATTGACATGGGGAACCACCGACAGCCTGATTATTGCCTATGAAGCAAGTCCCCGGAAAGGCTTGAACTTTATCGGATGGAATGATCCCAATAATTTAAGCCGGAAGCAGATCTGGAGCCAGGGGCAGGGAACCGACAACCGCAATTGGATTCCCTTTTACGATGAGATGAATGATAAATTGACGACTGAATTGATCGTAAAATTTGACAAAGAATACAAAGTCCTTTCTAATGGAAAATTTTTAGGTGCAAAAGATAATAAAGACGGAACACTCACCTGGCATTACTTAATGTCACATCCGCATGCGCCCTATTTGGTCATGCTGGGTATCGGGAAATATGATATTAAAGAAACCCGGTCCGCCTCAGGTGTACCCATGCATTTGTATTATTATCCCGAATGGGAAAACAGGGTGGAAACCACTTATAAATACAGTGAACGCATGGTTGACTTCTTTGAAAAAGAGATTGGCGTGAAATACCCCTGGGAAAGCTATTCCCAGATTCCTGTTCAGGATTATATGTATGGTGCCATGGAAAATACTACTGCCACTGTATTCGGCGACTTCTTTTTTGTTGATGAGCGCGGCTATCTCGACAGGTATTATATCGGCGTGAATGCGCATGAACTGGCCCATCAATGGTTCGGTGACTTTGTTACAGCGCGTAGTGAGGCTCATCATTGGCTGCAGGAAAGCTTTGCCACCTATTACAACCAGCTTTTTGAACGGGAAATTTTTGGTGATGATCAGTTTGACTGGGCAAGAAGAAATGCCCAGAACTCCGCGCTCGAAGAATCTTCAAAGAATAATTTCCCGGTTGCGCACAGTGAAGGAGGTACCGTACGGCATTATCCCAAAGGGGCTTTTGTATTGAACATGTTAAAATATGTTGTGGGAGGTAAAGATGCTTATAACAAAGTCGTTAAATACTATCTCGAAAAACACAAATACGGCAATGTTGATTCACAGGATCTGCTCAACGCGTTTCATGAAACGCTGGGACTTTCATTGGATTGGTTCTGGGAAGAATGGGTCTATAAAGGCGGTGAACCAAAATATAATGTGACTTTACAGGAAATGGGTAACACCGTTCAATTTATGGTGATACAAACACAGGAACTTGATAATATTAATGGCTTACCGGTTATGGGTCCTAACCTGCAGGTTGCTTCGAATGATCCTTTTGTTTCGTTGTCCAAAAGCGACAGCAGGCCATCGGGCTTATATAAAATGCCGGTATGGTTTGAAGTATATTATAGTGACGGAACAATGGATAAAAAGCAAGTGGTGATCGACAAACAAAGTGAATTGGTTTCCATTTCAAACCCTGATCAAAAAAAAATTGATTATGTATTATTTGACCCGAACAATAATATTCTGAAATCAGTTGCTTTCAATAAACCATTTGAAATGCTGAAAGCCCAGGCATTGAAAGCCCACTATATGCTCGACAGGTATGACGCAGTGGCGGCAATGAGAAATATCGCGATCGAAAAGAAAAGAGAACTGCTGACAGCAGTATATAACAAAGAAACATTTCATGCGATCAAAAGTGAAATTATTGCCCAACTTGTAAATGACAAAGAACCAAAAAGTGTGGCGCTAATTATAAAAGCGATCTCTGATAAAGATGTGCAGGTAAGAAAAACCGCGTTAAAAGAGATCGTTGATCCTTCTCCTGAAATGACAACAGAACTTGAAAAACTTCTTACAGACTCATCATACGAAATAGTTGCTTCTGCCCTGGACAAATTATGTTATTACAACCCTGCTAAAACCTCAGCATACCTTGAGGCAACCAAAGACGTTGAAGGAACCGTCGGGAGAAATGTTACTATAAAATGGCTGGAAATAGCATACACTTCTACAGGAAAAATACAGCATGCAGATAAGCTGGTTACATATACCGGTAATTCCTATGAATTCCGCACAAGGGTAAATGCTATGAATGCATTAAAAAAGTGCAACTACTTTGATATAAAAATGGTCGACAACTTAACTGATGCTATACTAAGCCATAACAGCCGATTGAGCCGCCCAGCCCATGAAGCACTGGGTTATTTTTATGAACAGAACAAATACAAAAAAATTATCAGCGATCATCTCGCTTCCAAGCCGTTGAGCAATTGGCAAAGAAAAAAACTGGAAGGGTATATGTCTGCGACTTCGGATTAAAGCTGAAAAGCAATAGAGATTTAAACACATTATTTAAGATTCCTTGCTTATCACATACTCCCATCCTATATTTATGCACACCCTAATCCATTTACCATGTATAACATTATCCGAAAAAATATTACGTACGCCTTATTCATAATTTGCCTGGCCGGGGTTGCTCAAAAACCAAAACTTTACCCGGTTCAGATCGCTTCAGGTTTTACAAGACCGACCGATATAAAACATTGCAGCGATTCAAGACTATTTGTTGTCAATCAATCAGGCACAATAAGCATTATGAGTAAAACAGGGGTTGTGAACCCTACCCTATTTCTTGATATAACAAGTAAAGTGAACTCCGTCGGAAATGAACAGGGTTTACTGGGACTCGCTTTCAGTCCGAATTATAAAACCGACGGATATTTTTTTGTGAATTATACAGGTGGCACCAGTGCCGGATACACTGTCATTGCCCGTTATTCCGTTGATCCTGCTGACTCAAATAAGGCACTGCCGGGCAGTGAACTGATATTGTTGCAATTTACTCAGCCATATACCAATCACAACGGCGGCAATATGATGTTTGGCAAAGACGGATATTTATACATTTCGCAGGGTGATGGTGGAAGTGGAGGAGACCCCAATAATTACGCGCAGAATAAAAATGTATTCCTTGGGAAGATGCTGCGCATTGATCCGTTCACGGGCATAAAATACTCGATCCCGGCAGACAATCCATTAGTGGGACAAACAAGTGTTAAGGAAGAGATATGGTCACTGGGACTGCGCAACCCCTGGCGCTGCAGTTTTGACAGGATCACAGCAGATATGTGGATCGCGGATGTAGGGCAGAATATTTATGAAGAAATAGATTTTCAGCCCGGCTCATCACCAGGCGGTGAAAATTACGGATGGAGGTGTTATGAAGCTACAAGTAACTACAACACCGGCGGTTGCGGACCGTTGTCAAACTATACCTCTCCGGTCTTCAACTATCCTCATAATTCGGGCAATGGCTGTTCGGTAACAGGCGGGTATGTATACCGCGGAACACAATACAACAATATGTTTGGCAGGTATTTCTTTACCGACTTTTGCAGCGGACGCATCTGGTCTATACGACGTACAGGAACAAGCACATTTGTAACCGATACCATCGGAAGCTTTACAAAGAATGATTACAGCGCGTTTGGCGAAGATGATGCCGGAGAGTTATATCTTACCGGGAATTCGAGCGGAAAGATCTGGCACCTGATTGATACTTCTTCCTGTAAGCCGGTGGCATTTTTCTCAATCACCGATACACTTGTTTCCTGCGGAGCAACATTAAAGCTGCAGGCATTAACCGGGAACAATTTAACTTATCAATGGCAGCTCAATGGATCCGATGTAAATGGCGCAACATTATCATCTTATACCGCCTCCGTAACCGGAGATTACTCTGTCATTGTCACCAAAGGAATTTGTTCAACTACGTCAAAAACGGCTCATGTTAAACTCAACGACTGTTCAGGTATTAATAAGCTGATCGAAAATTTTTCTTTAGCGGTTTATCCCAACCCAAATAATGGAACTATCACAATTGAATTCGATCAAGCAAAACAAAACATTCAGTTACAGGTGGAGTTCAGATTATATTCGATGACGGGACAGCTTGTATGCAGTAAAAAGTTAGCGGAATCCAAAAACTTCCTTGATTTAGCAGCGAACGGCGTTATGAACGGGATATATTATTTCGTTATCCGTTCACCTGAAACGATACTTCGGCAGGACAAACTGGTTGTGTTCAGGTAAGTTCAGCTTGCAACATTTATATTTACGGGACCTAAAATTGTCAAAAGTATTTTTATTTCTTATCTTCAAACAGAAAACAAAGGAAAATGAAAGTTAACTATTTGGTATTGGTTATATTATTTTCATGGAATACAACTTTCGGTCAGAACGGAGCATTTTTTTCGCGCACCTCCGAAAACAACCCACCTCAAAAACACAAGATCAACTGGAAAGTTAATCCCTTTGAAGGAAAAGTATTTATTGAGAATCGTGGGCAGTTCGATACATTATTAAAATCCGATACCAGGGTATGGTACGGTGCCGAACTGGGGGCCGTTAAGGCCTATTTTACTTCTGAGGGCTTGACTTACCGTTATGATGAATATCCTAAAAAGAGAGATGCTAAAGAAGAAAATGAAGAAGCTGAACAGGAAGCTTTCAAAATACGCAAAACACATTACTTTAAAATTTTGTGGGAAGGAGCGAATCCCGATGTGACTATAGAGGCTTCAGAAAAACGATCCGACTATTTTGTTTATGCCACCGGACCCGCCTCATCGTTGGAAGCAAATGTGTTCAAAAAAATAACGTATCGGAATCTTTACCCAGGAATTGATGTGGAATATATTTTTCCAAAAGATAAAGAAGGATTAAAATATACTGTTATTGTGCATCCCGGAGCAGACGTCACAAAAGTAAAAACTATATACATCGGAGCAAGATCTCTTAAAGAAAGTAAAGAAGGTGATGTAATTATAAAAACTGAAATGGGTGATTTTATTGATCACGCACCGGTAAGTTATTATGAAGGAGAAACGGACCGCAAAATATTCACAAAATTTAATTTGAAGCGGCAGGGCTCATCATTCGTTCTCCCCGACTCGTATGATGCAAACAAAACGCTTGTGATAGACCCCTGGATCACAAATCCATTCGGAGGTACGGCAGATGGATGGGACATCGATTACGATTACAATGGAAATGTTTATTCGGGTACAAGTTCCCGTCTTGTTAAATTGAATAGTGTAGGGGCATTGATATGGACCTATATTCCAACAACACTGTATTGTGATTTTACAGTTGACAGGGTGACCGGGAATAGTTTTATTGTCGGCATAGGCGGAGGTACCGCAGGCAGCGTTGAAAAAGTTTCAACAACAGGTGGACTAATGGGAACTTACTTTTCTCCCGCACCTATTGCCGGAAGTGTGAGAGAGTTCTGGCGCGCTGTATGGAATCCCTGCACCGATCAGATAGTAATTGGAGGAGGGGGCACAGGGGGCACAGCCGGGCGCTATCAGGGTGCTATAATAAATACAAATTTAACCGGATTCAACTTTCTGAATGTGGTTGCTGCCCCATCGAGCAGTCGCGATATGGTCGGTGTTGCAATTGACCCTGCCGGAACAACTTGCTATATGGCTTGTTGTTTTAGAATCCCCTATAATGTTTTAGTTAAACTACCCTTACCCCCCCTTACACCTACATTATTTAACGTTAACAATGGATACCAATTTTCGGAGCAATCGCATAACCGATATGCCGGTTCATTTCAAAATGGAATGAATATTATGACAGCGGGAAACAACGGAGTTTATATGTGGGATGGGTATACACTTTCCAAATTCAATAAAACTACAGGTGCTTTAATAACCAGCAATGCTATTCTGCCCCCTGTAATTGTTGCAGGAGGCATTGGAACCTCTGTGAAAACTTTTTGGTGTGGGATAGATGTAGATGCATGTGAAAGATTATATGTTGGATACCAGACAACGATCAAGGTATTCAATACTTCTTTGGTGCAAACCAATGTGATTAATCTTCCATCCAATCTGGATACAGTACACGATGTAGCCATAGGATATAAAGGGAAAACACTGTATGCCTGCGGCGAAAAATTTGTTACTTCCATTGATGTTGCAGGACAAGCAACCGACTCAATTGCAAAGGCAATAACTCCGGCCAGCTGTTCATGTAATGGCACCGCTACGGCCTCATTGTTTGTTCAGTGCGGAAACCCGGCTGCTGCAGGTGTAATGTATTCATGGAGTAACGGACAAACCACCCAAACGGCAACCGGCCTGTGTGCAGGAATACATAATGTTACCCTGACCTACAATTGCAAGCCATATCCTGATACTGTAAAAATTACCTCACCAAGCGGCCTGGCTATTACTCAATCGCAGACAAATGTTCAGTGCTACGGCGGAAATACAGGCAGTTCAACAGCAAATGTAACAGGAGGAACAGCTCCATACACCTACAGCTGGTCCCCTGCAGCTGGAACAAATGCCACTGCCGGTAGCCTCACTGCAGGTACTTATACTGTTTCTGTAACAGATGCCAATGGGTGCAAGATCCTTTCGATTGTACAAATTACCCAGCCTAATCCGCCTATCACCGGCACATCAAGTGTAAATAATAGTTGTACAACAACCGGCAGCGCATCTGTCACTGTTGGTGTTAGCACACCTTATTTATACACCTGGAGCAATGGAGCAACCGGTCCAACCACAAACGGACTAGTAGCAGGCAATTATACCGTAACAGTTACGGACGGTAATGGATGTTCACAAACAAAAATATTTACCATCACAGGAACCAATCCTGTATCAGCCACATTTACGCAATCAAAAATAAATGCATGTACAAATACCGCAGTAATTTTTACTCACACCGGTACAACTGGTACACATTCATGGTCGATCACTCCTGGTTTGGTATCAGGCACAACTACAAATTTTTCTTATACTTTTTTGTCTGCCGGCACATATACTGTTACCCATACCGTTACTAACGCCGGTTGTACGGCAACTGTTACAAGGAATGTATACATAACTAACTGCGCGGCCCCAACAGTTACAGCTACAGGCAGCTCTGTGTGTCCCGGGTCCTGCGCTACAGCTACCTCCAGCGGCTCCGGAGGAACAAGTCCATATACCTACTCCTGGAGCAATGGCGCAACCACACAAAACATCAGCCCGTGTCCTTCGGCAACAACTACTTATACGGTTACCATAAGAGATGCCGGAGGGAGCACTTCCACATCAACAGCTATAGTAATGATCAATCCGGCTGTAAATCTTACAACCACTGCAACAGGTATAAGTTGTAACGGGGGAGCTGACGGCTCAGTATTCGCCTCAGCCGGAAACGGTACTGCACCTTATGTTTACACCTGGAGTAACGGACAAACCACATCCACAGCCACAGGCCTTAACTCGGGCAGTTACACTGTAACAGCTACTGATTCAAAAGGATGTACCGCGACTTTCACAACTTCTTTGATTTCACCTCCACCTTTTGCCGGACAGTTTACGAAAGGTACCGCCAATTGCGCCTCCTGCGGATGCAAAGAGTGGATCATGGTAACCGGCACCGGAGGAACAAGCCCCTACTCTTACACCTGGCCGGATAGTTATGTAAACAGATACAAAAATCAGTTGTGTCCGGGAGCTTACACGATCAATATTAAGGACAAAAACGGGTGCAGTATAAATGTTAACTTGTCGGCGCCATAAACTTACCGGCAACTATTATCAGCTTCTCACTGTTTCTCCCTTCATCTTAATGATCTCTATAAAAGGACGATCCTCGATCTTGCTATCAAGCCACCAGATGTAATTGAAATTCCGCAAGGCCGGTATCTGTTTGTTCTTTTTGTTCAATGCCCCGATCTTTTGTCTTAACGATTTAAAGGCTTCCGCTTCTTCCTTTTTATTTTCAGCAGCCGGCAGGTCCTTCACAAAAAGATCGATCATCGCCTTTTCAAATTCATTGTAATAGTTATTCTTTATCATGAATCGCTTTGCGTTTTTTGCGACGGAAACAAGCAGGTCATAGTTCCCTAACTCATAATGGATCATTAACAGGAATCTTCTTGCATCTGACTGTATCTCTATCCACGAATCACTTTTCGAATGAATAATCTTTGTAAGCCATCTTAAAGCTTCACGAAATTGTTTGTTGATAAAATAGCCTGTGAAAAAATTATTATACAATAATATTTTGGTTGTTTCTTTCAAACCCTCCTTATATGCTTCATGTAATTTTATCTCGTTCATTACATTTAAAACCTCCGAAGGCATACCCATCTTTAAAAAGGCACTCATGAAATTTACCAGGATGTGCAAATAAGTTATTGAAACATGGTTTGTTTTCCCTCTTGATGAAAGACCGGAATAATAATTTGTCGTCCTGTTGTATAAAGAACCAACTTCTTCTTCCCGGTAGGGAAGAGCAGGATTTGACTGCAATGTCAGCGTTAACCCGGAAATAGCTATCAGGTAACTTTCAGCACGAAGTTCCAGTTTGTTTTTATCCGATTCAAGATAGTGCAACCATTCCTTTTTCCTGGCATATTCCCTTTCGGAATTATCTCCCAACAATAAAGCTCCGGCATAATGCGCATTATAATAAGATATTTTAGAAGGATAAGAGATCGCCATTTCCGGAGATGACAATAACGGCGACCTCAGAATTTTTTTAACCTCTTGCAGGTCAGTAGTGCCTTTCACCTGGCTTTCATGACACAATTGAAACATTCTCATCTGAAGATTTTTTAATTCAAGGTGATTTTTAAGGTGGTCAACATAATTTATGCTTTCTGCAATTCCCTTTTCTGTATATTTTTTCAAATCCTTTGAATAAAGTCCGCTGAGCAAAATGTTTAAATAAATATTATTAATGATATTCAAATAGGCATAGCTTTCATTTTGCAAGGCTATTTTTCTTGCCTTAACAATTAATTTCATAGCGGTCTTAAGTAGGCCTTTGCTGAATAGCAATTCCGCCTGAGAAATAAGGGTTCGCAAATTGAAGGATGTGTTACTATGGGAATGACACACAGCGAGACAATCCAATAAAGCTTTAAAAAGGTAATTTTTAGACTTTGAAAAATTAAGAGCGCCTCCGCTTTCTTTCAATTTTAAAATCAATTCTTTTTCATTATATTTTTTTTGTCTATTGATGATGTCAAAAATTCTCAGGTATGTTTTACTTTGTGAACCAATGTTATTTTTCGTTGAATTTAGCTTAAAAATGCGCTTTTCGTGCGCATTCATACCCTTGATCAACACAAAAAGTTCGTCGGATGGAGTTTTCATTTTCGTTGTTATTTTTTACCAAAATAAATATACAAATTTCAATTTGAAATTATTAGTATTTTATTATTGATACCGCTATTTTAACAATTGATAAAGTAATTTTAAGTGATTTTTGGTTTGCTTTAAGGCTATTTATTTACAACCTTTATTACAATTGAATCTCTTTCGAAACGTAGTCAATAATATTGAATGCAAATTGCCTGGTACATGAAAATGAATTTTAAAAGAAAAAATAATTGTAATTCCGGAAGCAGGCAGATCACCTTCTTGTCTACAGGTACAGGCATATCGCCTGGTGGCATGACCATTGCCAAGCTTTGCAGAAAGGGGTGCGGAGATGCAGGCAAACCCGCAATAGCATTTACTACCAATACAACTATTTATGCAGGAAATATCCTCAGCTTTACCAACCAAAGCACAGTTAGTTCGTGTGACGCAGCTGCCACCAGCTGGCAATGGGCTTTCACAGGCGGCACTCCATCTTCATCTACTTTACAAAATCCGACAGGCATTGTTTATAATACAGCCGGAACCTATAGAGTTAAGTTAGTTGTTACACCCTGTGAAAAAGATTCTTTAATTAAGAATAGTTACATTACTGTTAATGTCTGCGGAAGTATCACCGCCACAATAAATTCGGCAATGATATGCAGAGGTACGGTATATGCCAAAGGCACTGCGGCATGTGCCGATTGTGGTTGTAAAGAGTGGGTGATGGTAACTCCACAGGCAGGACAAAACCCTACTGCTATATCTGCTCTGATGGATATAGAAACCAACTTTGTACGGGTACTTATACTGTAATGCTAACATAACAACTCCATGATTTACTTAAAGAACTATACATCATTACTAATTATAGTCGGGCTTCTTATTGCCTGCAACATGTCTGCGCATGGCCAAATGAAAGATTCAGACTCTGAACTTAAAGCCAGGCAATGGGTAAAAAATCAGATGCAATTGGGCTTCGAAGAAAACAAAGGGCAAATGGTCGATATGGATGGTAAGCCCACTCCTTATGTTTTATTTAAGGCCGAAACACCTAACATAATTATTTGGGTTACAAATAAGGGACTTACCTACCAATTTTTAAAAATGGAAGAGGCGGAACGCGATTCAGAAGAAAATCATGAAGAAAAGGAATCTGGTGGTGAAAAAATAAAAGGCGAATGGCAACACGTAGATATGGTTTTGAAAAATGCGTCAATTAAAAAAGAGAATATTATTACACAGGATGATATTACTCAAGGCAACATCAATTATTTTCTGACACATTGCCCCGATGGAATTTTTAATGTAAAAACATATTCCAAAATAACCATTAAAGAAGTTTACCCCGGTATTGATTGGGTACTCTATACTTCGCTAACCAAGCAAGGGGAAACCGGAAGGGGCCTGAAGCACGATTTTATAGTACACCCTCATGCCGATCCCAAACAAATAAAATTAGTTTACGAAGGCAGCGGAAAACTAAAAGTTAACAGGGACCAAATAGAGTTTGAAAACGATTTGGGTAAAGTTACCGAAGGAGAGTTGTTGTGTTATCAAGAAAGTAGATCAAATACCATCTCATCTCATTATACAATTAAAAAAAACTACTCACTACTATATTCTGGAGCAGGTAATGCTCCATCTAAAGGACACTCTGCTCTCTCCCCTTCGGGGAGAGCCGGAGAGGGGCTTTTCTCTTACGAAATAGCTATTAAAACCGGCAAATATGATCCGAACGATTCCCTTGTTATAGACCCACAACTAGTGTGGGCTACATTCTACGGAGGGTCAGGAGTAGATGGATTTCAGTCGGTCGCAACAGATAATGTGGGAAATGTATTAGTAACCGGCTACAGCACTTCAGCCAATTATCCTGTTCAAAGCAGTATTGGTGCATATTACCAGGGTATCATTGGAGGTGGAAATAGCTATGGAGATGTAGTAATTGTTAAATTCAACAATACAGGAGTTCGGCTATGGGCTACTTATTATGGTGGAACGGGTGATGATATGGGGCACTCCATAACTGCAGACGCTGGAGGCAACGTGTTTGTAACTGGACGTACCGGGTCAGGTAATTTTCCTGTTTTCAATCCCTTTGGTGGAGCATATTTTCAAGGAACTGGTGGCAGTATGTTTATCCTGAAATTTGATAATACAGGGAATCGCCTTTGGGCTACTTATTATGGATCCGGTGTTGCCAATTCAATCACAACAGACTCCAATGGTAACATATTTGTTACCGGCAATACTTCCTCTGCCAACTTCCCCGTATGTAATACGTGTGCGGGTTATTTTCAGGGTTATGGAGGTAATGGAGATGTCTTTATACTAAAATTCAACAATAACGGGGTACGCTTATGGGCTACTTTTTATGGGGGTAGCACTAATGCAATTGCCCTATCCGGTAACGGTTTTTCGGGTGAAACCGGCTTTGCTATAACAACAGATAACAATGGAAATGTTTTTGTAAGCGGCACAACGCTTTCCGATGATTTCCCTGTATGTAGTAATTGCCCCGGATATTTTCAGGGAACGTTGGCTGATACTTTTAGAAATGGAGATGTCTTCATTCTGAAATTTGATAATTCCGGTAATCGCTTATGGGCTACTTATTATGGAGGCTATACAGGCGACTATGGTTATTCAATCGCAACAGACGCCAGTGGCAATGTATTTGTATCCGGAACAACCGGTTCAAACGACTTCCCTTTATGCACTACTTGTCCGGGATATTTTAGCAACACCCCAGCTTTTGGTCATGATACACCCTTCATTCTTAAATTTGACAATTCAGGTAATCGCCTTTGGGCTACTTATTATGGCAAAGCTTTCACTACGCTTCTTACATTCGATAATTTAGCTGTGGACTCCTGCGGAACAGTTTATATGAGTTTTTCAGCACCTTACACTAATGCAAATGGTCCCGCTGTCCCCATTACAACCAAGCAATCTTGTGATGTAAATGGCTACTATGACTCCACTTATAATGGAGATCCGAACATTACGGGTTCGAATTATGGTGCTGATATTTTTATTACACAATTTTCAAATACCGGAGACTTGCTATGGGCAACCTATTTTGGAGGAGATGGACTTGATTACCGATCTCCTATTGCGGTTGATAATGCCGGGAGTCTTTTTGTTGGAGGGGAATGGACTGCATATACAATTAACAGTATCTTATCTAATCCAAATGTTGCCACTTATCCTTTAACCAATCCAGGAGGCGGAGCTTATTATAATGGAACATTTAATGGTGGGCAAGATGATAGCTTTATAGCTAAGTTTAAAAACATACCGCTTACACTTACTACAAGCTCTGTTAATGCGGGATGCAGCTGTAGTGGCAGTGCTACTGTTACGCCAAACGGAGGTTGTTCCGCTACATACTCATACCTCTGGAACACTGGGCAAACAGGGCAAACAATTACTGGTGTATGTGCCGGTAACTATTTAGTTACAGTAAGCAGCTCCGGCTGTATTGATAAAACAACAAGTGTAACGGTGTCTGCCGGAAGCGGTTTATCTGTAACTGCCACTCAATCCAATGCAGCTTGTAATGGTGGTACGAATGCGACAGCTACAGTAACTGTATCCGGAGGAGTTCTGCCTTACACTTATTTGTGGAGTCCCTCAGCAGGCGGGCAAAACACACCAACAGCAACAGGTCTTTCGTCCGGTGTATTTACTGTTACCATTACTGATGCCGCAGGCTGCATGTATAAACAAACTGTAATTATTACTCAACCCCAACCATTAAGTTTATTTTTTTCAACAACCTGGTCATGCCCGGCTAATGCAGGAACAGCAACAGTAAATGTGGGTGGTGGCACATTGCCTTATACTTATTTATGGAGCAATGGGCAAACCGTTCAAACGCCAACAGGATTAAATGCAGGTGTTACATACAGTGTAACAATTACTGATGTTAATGGTTGTACAATAAACGGAAGTGTTCCGATAGTTTATACTCCACTTGCTCTCATTCCATCCAGTACAAACATTAGTTGTTCAACATTCGGTTCTGCTGCGGTAACAATCGCAAGCGGAAAACCAGGGTATAATTATACCTGGACAAACGGACAATTGGTAGGATCAACAATTGGGCTTACAGCCGGAAATTATACTGTAACAGTTACAGATGACAGAGGATGTACTGCAACCCAAAACTTCACTATAACCGGCACAGCTCCACTTTCAGCAGATTTTACACAATCGCCCGGTGGAACAGTTTGTAAAGGCACAACAGTAAATTTTACACATACCGGTAGTGGTAGTCCTACAAATTACGCATGGACAGTTTCAACGATACCCTATAGTGGTTACGCCGCACCACCGGGAGGGTGGTACGGTAACATCTGTAGTCAATGTGGTCGATTGTTCAGCAATGCCTGTGGTAACCGCTACCGGCAGCTCAGTATGTTCCGGTGTCTGTGGTACTGTAACTGCAAGTGGTACGGGAGGTGTCAGCCCTTATACTTATACGTGGAGTACCGGCGCCACCACCCAGAATAGTACACCATCACCCTGCCCTACCCTTACCACAACTTACACAGTAACAATAAAAGATACGGGTGGGAACACATCCACTTCAACGGCAGCAATAACAATTAATCCTGCAGTCAGTGTAACAGTAACCCCAACCAACATAAGTTGTAATGGCGGAACAAATGGAAGTATAATTGCAAACGGAAGCAATGGAACGCCGGGCTATGCTTATAATTGGAGTAATGGGGTTTCAGGTTCAATGGTTTCAGGTTTGAGCGCAGGGAGTTATACCGTAACGATCACAGATAGCAAAGGTTGTACGGCTATTTCTGCTTCAAGTGTAATTTCACCCCAGCCATTGATCGGGCAATTTTCCAAAGGCACTGCAGGCTGTGCAGCTTGCGGCTGCAAGGAATGGCTAATAGTTTCAGCGAATGGCGGTACAACTCCATACAGCTATACCTGGCCCGATGGATATACCAATAGATATAAAAATCAACTTTGCCCTGGAGCTTACACTGTAAATATTAAAGATAAAAACGGGTGCAGTGTGAATATCAACCTCACTGCACCATGAGTCGGTTTTTGTTATAATTTTCTGAGTGAACTTTAGACAGCATAAAATAATACTTTTGACAGAATAATTTCCGAACATTTTTTTAAATACATATTTATGAACCATTCAAACCTATTCACAGGACTTTTTATCGGATTAATATTTAGCGGGATCATGTATTCCCAATCTCCGGAACGATTTTACCAAAATGGCAAATGTGGCTATCGCGACAAAAGTGGTACAATTGTAGTAACACCTCAATACGAGGCAGGGAGTGATTTTTATGATGGGTTAGTGCTGGTATTGCAGGGAGGAAAGCGTGGTTACCTGAATGAGAAAGGCGAGGTAGCAATACCATTTATATATGATGATGCTTCCGCTTTTTATGATGGACTGGCCAGAGTAACGCAAAACAGCAAGCACGGATTCATTAACAAAGATGGGAAAACAGCTATTGCAATGGAATACGATCTGGCGGATGACTTCATCAATGGCCTGGCTCGTGTAAAAAAAGATGGCAAATACGGATATATTGATAAAGCAGGAAAACCAATTATCCCGCTTCAATACTCCGATGCAAGAAATTTCTCTGAAGGAGTTGCCGCAGTTAAACAGGGAAGCAAATGGGGATTTATCAATCCAAAGGGAGATGTACTCTTAGCTTTTAAGTATGATGAAGCTTACCTCTTTCAGAATAACATGGTTGAAGTAAGAATGGATGGAAAAGAATTTTACATTGACAAAGCAGGAAAGTTTGTGAAAGAAATTGAGCGAAAAGAAAGTGAAGAGGAAGATAACAGGAAAAACGGAATAAAATAAATAACTAAACCACTCTGGACTGAAAGTCCAGAGGTTGTGGTAAAGAAAGTATTTCATTCTTTCTGAAATACTTAATAAAAATGCTCTGTGGCTCTCTACTGTAACCTCTGTGCCTACCCACCGAAGTGTTGTGTTACACAGATGCGAAGCTCTGTGTAACACAAAAATTACACAGAGAAAAAGGAGTTTCACAGAGAGCCACAGAGAAAAAAATATTTTTAGAAACTGAAAGTCCTGCACTGTAAGTGCATCCCTGCCTGCAGGCAAGGCAGGGTTTCAACTAACGAATGAGCCAATGAAACAAATATGTTTAAGCAATGCAAAGAGTAATGAAGGTATAAGGCGAGTTTCGCTTTACAATACGTTTTTTACAAAATGTATTCGGCCGAAAAATGAATTCGGAATACTACTACTTGTCGTTCACTTCACCTTTCAGTTTTTCAGCAATGCTGTATTCGCCCAGGCGCCAGGGGAATGGACATGGATGCATGGCCTCACTACATTTGATTCACCCGGTGTATTTGGCACAAAAGGCGTACCCAATCCGGCGAATATGCCTCCCGCATTATACGAACCTGCAGGTGAATGGAAGGACTCGGCGGGTAATCTTTATTTTTTCGGCGGACTTGGTTTAGGCTATTACAGCGATGTATGGAAATATGATGTATCCACCAATCAATGGACATGGATCAATGGCCCCGGCATTCCCGATCAATTGGGAGTTTATGGAACACAGGGAATCCCCGCTGCCGCAAATTATCCGGGTGGCAGAGCATACGCCTCACTGACATGGGTAGATAATGCAGGTAACTTCTGGCTGTTTGGCGGTACCGGATACAATGCTGTAAGTGCCGGAAATATGATGAATGAATTATGGAAATACAATGTTGCCACAAATCAATGGGCCTGGATGGGTGGCCCGAATAATATAAACAACAGTCCCGGATCATATGGAACAATGGGGGTTGCCAGTCCAACCAATATGCCGCCGGCCAGGGCGGAATGTTCTGCATCATGGGTTGATAATGCCGGTAACCTTTGGTTCTATGGTGGCAATGGCGGCATCAATAAGCGTTTCGGAGACATGTGGAAATATGATGTTACAACGAACCAATGGACCTGGATGAGCGGATCAAATATTTTTAATGCACCCGCAGTATATGGCACATTAAATGTCCCTGCAGCTGCTAATACACCCGGAGGCCGTTGGACCTATGCTTCATGGACAGATCTTACCGGAAAATTCTGGCTATTCGGTGGAACATTAGGTTCATTAGTGACAAACCAGAATGATATGTGGTTATATGACCCTGCTATTAATCAATGGACCTGGAAAGGAGGCAATGCAGCTGCAAACTACGGAACAAAATGTGTTCCGGCAGCAACCAATTTACCTCCGAAAAAATATGAAATGGTCATGAGCTAGAATGAAGCACACCAACCGAGGATGAATATTTAACTTCGTGCAAAACATGAAACGTAATGCAAGAAATAAAATTCAAACAGGTTGTAACAACCGGTTGCGGTATAGATGTCCATAAGGATA
>JACPDY010000006.1 GCA_016183775.1 Bacteroidota bacterium | reverse complement strand
TTGTATCACTGCTGTTTTTTCTCAGCTGGGATAATTCCTTCACACTCTCTTTGATGTGTATTGTTTTTGCGAATGACATATTGTTATATTTATAGTTTAGTCCAAAAATAATAAAAAAATCTATTCTGCAAATATTGGACTGAATTTTATTTATAATTGGTATTATATCTGATTTCAACCCTCACCAAATGAGGCAATTACGGTTTCGCCTCCCCTGACAACCTGGTTTAATTGTACATTAATTTTAGTGCCTATGGGTAAAAACAGATCTACTCTGGAGCCGAATTTTATAAAGCCAAACTCCGCTCCTTGTACCGCTTTATCACCTTCTTTACAGTAATATACAATTCGTCTCGCTAAAGCTCCTGCTATTTGCCGGAAGAGTATTGCCTTTCCGCTGTTTAACTCAACAACTACCGTAGAACGTTCGTTTTCCGTGGATGATTTGGGATGCCATGCAACCAGGTAAAGTCCCGGATGATATTTTACATATTTTACAAGGCCGCCAATTGGAAAGCGATTCACATGCACATTTATGGGTGACATAAAAACGGAAACCTGTATACGTTTATCTTTAAAATATTCAGGCTCTTCCACTTCTTCTATTACAACTACCTTTCCATCCGCCGGCGCAAGAATATGTCTGTCATTTATAGTAGTATTTCGTGATGGATTACGGAAAAATTGCAACACTATAATTAATAACACAACAGAGATAATATCTGCTGCTAAAACAAGTGCAGCGTTTTGTGTGAAGTAATTTGTTGCACCAATAATGGCAGCGCTGAATAAAAGTGTTAATCCTATTGTCGGGTACCCTTCGCGGTGAATCATAAAGTGGATATAAAAAATATATAGATAAAAATAAATGGTATTGACATGATAAGGCTGTCAAACCTGTCCAATATTCCGCCATGCCCGGGTAAAATTGTTCCCGAATCTTTTACGTCAACAGTTCTTTTAAATAACGATTCAACCAGGTCGCCGAGGTTGCCCATTACAACAATTATTAGGGCAATAACCATCCAGTCCATTACATTAAATACGGTAAAATACATCGATACAATGTATGCAACTGCAAGGGCCAATATTCCGCCGCCAATCGTTCCTTCCCATGTTTTTTTAGGAGAGATGCGCTCAAATAATTTATGCTTTCCGAATGCTTTCCCGGATAAATAAGCGCCGGTATCACTGCTCCATAAGATGAACAGGATACCTAAGATCTTTGATGGTGCATAGCTATTGGTGCTGAACGTAACAGGAGTGCCAAATGCAATTACAGTAAATAAAGAAAATGGCAGGGCGATGTATAGTACACCCAGTATTGTATATGCGATATTGCCAAAAGTTTTTTCTTTTTTTCGATAAAGCTCAATGATAAATATACTGAACAGGATAGGGAGGAGGAGCGCGATAGGAAATAGGACAAACTTGCTATAAGTATTACTGTAATTTAACAGTATTCCCAAAAACAAAAACACTCCCAGTAATAAACCTGTTATCCGCTGTGGCTGATGGTCTGTTTTTTCGGTAAGGGTATAGAATTCCCATAAGCCCAGCATGGTAATTACAAAAAACAGGATAGCGAATGAATATGCACTAAACAGCACTGATCCTAGCAGGATTATTACAAAAATAGTTCCGGTGATGGCGCGTTGGAGCAAGAGCTAAGTCATTAGTTGTTTTTCAAAAGTACTAAAAGATATAGTACATATTATCTATAACTCTGACAGGGTTTTAAACCCTATAACTCTGACAGGGTTTTAAACCCTGTCAGAGTTATAACTTCAATTTACTGTAAAATTATTATCAATAATATATTTGGCTTTGATCACATTATCACGTTCAACATAAAGGCCTGCGTCACCGATCGATTTATATAGCGAATCCTGTGTGTTCACGATCACGCATAAAATATCATGGTCAAGCAACAGGGCTTTTATAAGTTCGGCGGTATGAACCTCGGTGGTGGAATAAATTTTAACCCAGTTCTCGTTCACTGTCCTTTGCCTGAAGAGTCGATTAGAAAAACATAAATTTCTTTAGGGCCGTGTGCTCCCTGTACAAGAGTTTTTTCAATATCCGCTGTTCTGCTGGGACCTGTGATGGTGGAAACAAGTGAAGGAAAATTTTTCCCGTATTTGGTTTTAAGTCCTTTCAGGGCGTCTTTAATGTTGTACACCAACTGGTCGGTATAGGCAATAACGATGTGATAATTGGAATATGCAGGTAAGCGTCGGCCGGATGCCTGTTTCGAACTTATAATAACACTTCCTGTCCGGGCAACAAGGCACTCGCAGCCCGTAACTCCCACATTGGTATTGATAAAGTCCGATTCCTTATCTGAAAAAGGGATACCACCTTTTTTAAGTATTGTTTTAAGTGATTCTTCCAGGCAAAATATATTGTCCCACTTGTTTTCTTTGATAAGCGATGAGATTGTGGATACGAGATCAGAATCGTTCTCACAAAATGCGAACTTGCCGTTAAGCGAGGTTAACCGTTGCGCAAATAAAACTTCATGGGAGTCATCCGATGTGGTATAAATCTCAGAATCAAAATCAACAGCGCCAAAATTTACTTCCGATTTATGTATCAGGGCCTTTCGGATCTTTTTTAATATTTTTTCCTTTGAGGTACTCTCTTCCATTAAATAATATTAAAATAGGGTTAATGGCTTCTCATTATTCGCATTCGCTTCCGAGGTACTTGGTTGAGCAGGTGCCACAGGCGTTCCGTTAGAATTCTCGTTCTTTTGCTCTTCTTTTAATGTATTCGCCACACCATTGATCGGTTGCTGAGGCGCAGTTGTTCCGTTTCCAGCAGGCTTTTTTTCAGCCTTTTCTTCCGGTTTAGCGAAAGGTCGTACTCCAAAAATACGCTCAAGGTCTTCTTTAAAAATAACTTCTTTCTCCAACAGCAGCTCAGCCAACTGTTTAAGAAGGTGTTGATTTTTGGTAAGGATCTCTTTGGTATGCTTATATGCTTTGTCAATCAGTTTACTTACTTCTTCGTCGATAAGCTCTGCAGTTTTCTCACTATAAGGCTTATTGAATGAATATTCCGATTGGCCCGATGAATCATAGAAACTAATATGCCCTACTTTCTCACTCAGTCCATAATACATGATCATGGCATAAGCCTGCTTGGTTATTTTTTCAAGGTCGCTTAAAGCTCCGGTCGATATTTTTCCGAATATGATCTCTTCAGCTACGCGCCCGCCAAGTGCAGCACATATCTCATCAAACAATTGCTCGGTTGTAGTGATCTGTCTTTCTTCGGGTAAATACCATGCCGCACCCAAAGAACGTCCCCGCGGCACAATAGTGACTTTTACCAATGGCGAAGCGTGTTCAAGGAGCCAGCTGGCAGAAGCGTGTCCTGCTTCGTGGTATGCGATCACATTCTTTTCATGTGCGGAGATGATTTTGTT